>NZ_QQAT01000006.1:120018-234865 GCF_003350365.1 Rhodococcus sp. AG1013 | reverse complement strand
ACCCGCGTATATCAGTCTGACCGCGCGTCGCACACCGACACGCTCACCACGCAGACTCCGGCCGAGGAAGCAACGAGGCGCCGTCGGGGTCGCTCCCCGGCGGCGCCTCACCATGGCCTCTTGACAATCTTCTCTACATATCAGTTGTATGAAGCCAGGACGTTGGTTACACCGAACGTGGAGTTTCGAGGTCGGCGGACGGTCGCCGACGGCAGAGTGTGGCCTGTGGAGGACCTTGGCGAAGTCCTTGGCCCGATAACAGCTGCCGTTGTCGGTGACGATCCGCTGGATGTGGAGGATGCCCGTGGGCTGTGAAGAATGCGCGGGCGCGGTGCATGAAACCGATTGCGGTGACTGACTTCTCATCGGGCAGCGATTCGATGTAGGCGAGGCGGGAGAAGCCATCGACCGCCGAGCCCACCCCCTTGCTCGCGCAGGCACGCGAGATGCCCATTTCCGCGGCGACGTGTGCGATCAGTCTGGTTTTGCACCGCTCGATCAGCAGCCTGCGTCCCTCGACTGACAGTGGTGCGTTTGCATGCAATCTCGTCACAAGTGATCCTCGTCCGATGGTTGTGGGGTCCGGTCTGGTCTTGTTGCGCGGTAGATGAGCCAAGCTCCGGTGGTGGCTCCCAGGGAAGCGACCAGAAGCGCCAGATGGGCGCGAGTGAAAGCCGCTGCGACACCTGTCCGATTGCTGGCGACGAGTACCGCGCAGATCGCTCCGCCGAGGGATCCGCCGATGCGTTGGAGGATGTTGATCTGGGCGATCGCGTCGGGGAGATGCGTAGCGCTGACGGACTTGTAGGCAGTGATGCCAGCCGGCATCGCCACCATGTTGACAGCAGCGCCGAAGACGATGAGTGGGGGTTGGAGCACCCAGATCGGCGCATTCAAGGGCAGAGCCGTCAGAACTGTGATGGTGGCTGCAGCCAGCACACCACCGGCGAGCGCCACGCGACTGGGACCGCGGCGGTCGATCCAGCGGCCGGTGATCGGGGCAGTGACCGCAGTTGCGCCTGCGAAGCCGAGGAGGCTGACCCCGGCATCGAGTGGTGTCTGCCCGCGACCGACCTGAAAGTACAGGGCGAACAGGACACCACTTCCGAAGATCAGCGCTCCCGAGAAGAACGCGGTCACGGCACCGGCACGGAATCCTGGCACCCGGAACATCTTGAGGTTGAGTAGCGGATGGGTGGATGTGAGGGTGACAGCGACAAACGCCGTCAACGCGAGGGCCGCGAAACCTGCGGCCGCGACGATGTCGGGGGCCAATTGGCCGGCGTCTCCCCACCGGCTGGCCGCGAACACCAGGGCGGGGAGCCCGACGCTGATCAGCCCGAGCCCGGTCCGGTGTAACGGGGAGGTCGTCGATGATCCGACGTCTCGGGGGAGCAGGCGGTTACCAAGTAGGAGCCCGGCCACACCAATGGGGATGTTGATCAGGAAGAGATACGGCCAGGCGGCGCTATGCAGGATGAATCCACCCAATAGGGACCCGATTGCGGGCGCCGCGCTGACGGCGATGCCGAGGGTGCCCATCACCCTCCCCAGACGGTCGGGTCCGACTGCTTGGCCCAGGACAGTTTGGCCGGTCGGAATGAGGACACCTCCGGCGAGGCCTTGGAGCACGCGCGCCACGATGAGGAGCTCGATTGTGGGCGCGGCGGCGCACCCGATGGACGCCACAGTGAAAGCCGCGAGGGATGCCAGCCACAGTCGCCTACTGCCGAAGCGACGGGCGAGCCATCCCGCCAGTGGAAGAGAGACAGCCAGAGCCAGCAGGTAACCGCTCGCAACCCATTGCGTGGCCGCTAGCGAAGATCCCAACGCATGGCTGATCGAGTCCATGCCGACATTGACGATCGAGGCATCCAGGCCACTCGCGAACGCGCCGAGCACGATCACCCAGCACAGCCGCCACGTCCGTGCATCGATACGATCGGATTGCTCTCCGGCGCCGCTCACCGCCGCCGAGGTCACGGCCTGCGCCCCGCTCGAAGCGCGCCCAGCGCCTCGGACCAGTCCGCGACCTCTTCGAGCATCCGCTCGAGAATCTCCTCGTGGTGGGGCGCGGGAGTGAGCCGGCCCGGCTGCTGAATTTCCGGGAGGTCGAAGTCCGTGAAGAGACTGAGCGCGACCTGGCTGCGGACACACGCAATCTTGACCTCGGCGAGCGTCAGGCGCAGATGTTCGACCGCGCGCACACCGCCATTGAGGCCGTAGCTCACGAAGCCCGCCGCCTTGTCGTTCCACTCCGAGAACAGAAAATCGACGGCGTTCTTCAACGCGGCCGGAAACGAGTGGTTGTACTCGGGAGTGATGAACACGAAACCGTCGTAGGTAGCGATCCGTTCGGCCCAGCGACGAGTGTGCGGCTTCGCGTAGGCGCCAATGGCGGCGGGCACCGGTTCGTCCAACAGAGGCAGGTGGTACTCGGCGAGATCCACCATCTCGACCTTGGCGCGCCCACGAAGGTGTTCTTCAGCGTTCTCGTGCACCCAGTCGGCGACGAGTCTCGCCCGCCGGTGGGGGCGGGTGGATCCGACGATGACTGCGATTCGGGGTACGGACGTGGTTGCGGTGTGGGTATCCATGCGCCCAAAGTACAACGAACGTTGCACTTAGTACAATGCTCGTTGTACTCGATTGGGAGGTCTCGTGTGAGTGGATACAAGGAGCGGGCATTGCTCGACGGAGCCCTGCGCGTATTTGCGCGCGATGGCTACAGCAGGGCAAGCATCCAGTCGTTGGCGACCGAGGCCGGCGTCTCCACTCGGACGATCTACAACCGATACGGCAGCAAGGAAGCGCTGTTCCTGGCGGTCATCCTCGACAGCGCCAACCGCGTCGCCGAGCGTGAGATCGCACTGGCGGGTCGGCTACTCGGCCGCATCGCAGACCTCCGCCGTGACCTGATCGCGTTCGGTGTCGCTTGGGCGACACCGGATCCGGCATCGCAGTCCCACTTCGCCATGATCCGGCAGGTGGCCGCCGACGCCGATCACATCGACCCGGACGTCCTGGCGGCGTGGCGCCATGCCGGTCCGGAGCGCGTCCGGTCCGCCATCGCCGAACATCTACTCGTCATGAGCAGCCAACGCCTGCTGAGGGTGGAGGATGGCCAGATCGCTGCCGTTCACCTGATCCAGCTCACCGCCGGCACGGTCAACTCAATCGCCTCCGCAACCGATATCGAGCACGTTGTCACTGAGGGCGTGGATGTCTTCCTCGCCGCATACGGACGTTGACCAGCAAGCTGAGCTCGCATGTACGCACCTTCTCGTCAACAACGTCACGACCCGCAACAGCAACAGTCGCCGCACCGACCGAATCCTGCTGCACGACAGCTTGATCGCAACGATCCCAGAGCACGGCTAGGCGACCACCACGGGCCGAGCCGCCAGCCCGGCGAACATCTCGGCGAACGCCTCGAGCGACGCCTCCACCTCGTCGGCCCGGCGGTCTGCCAACCATCCCAGGATGAGACCGTCGATGGCCGTCGTGACCATCCGGCTGAGCACGGGAATCGGTACGGTCCATTCGATTTCCGCGGTCTCCGCGAGCCGCTCGAGGAACGTGCCGGTCGACGCGTAGTACTCGCGGTACTGCCACTCGGGGATGTCGCTGCGATTGGGTTCACGCAGTGCCCCGACCGTCAATTCGTAGAACACCAACTGCTTCTCAGGCTGTACGCTCACCATCCGCCACAACCCGTAGAGCCCCTTGTGGATCGACTCCCGGACGTCGACACCGGGTGACAGGGTCGCGACCGCGGTCTCGACCATCCCCGCGACCACCTCACGGGTGAGTTCTCGCAGCAACTCCTCCTTCGAGGAGAAGCAGTAGTGGAACACGCTCTGCTGCACGCCGGCCTCGGCGCAGATCGCCCGGGTGCTGGCGGCTGCCAGCCCCACGTCGGCCGTCACGCGGATCGCTGCATCGATCAGGTCTCTGCGTCGTTGTTCGACCGAAACGTATGGCATTGCAACCCTTCCCGACCATCGCACAAATGTTGTCGGCAGCGTAGTGTCCGGTCCCGCCGAGGACCAGAGTTAAGCGCAATGAATGTGCCGACTCGACCGATGTCCACTTTCACCCTTGTTTCCAAGTCGGTCAGTTGACAGACTTCGCTTGCACACCCGGACGCAGGATGTTCGGGCCCCGCGAGAGGACGAACATCGATGAAGACGACACTGCTGGAGTCGCTGCTCGAATCGGCGGTCCGCACCGCGGCCACGATCGCCGGGTCGCTGCCCTCCCCGATCCAGCGGGCCCTCGCCGGCCGTCCGATCCGGGTCGACGGCCAGGAACTGAACACCGAGATCCAGTTGATGCTGCGCATGCTCGCGCTGATCCCGGACTCGGACTTCGAGGAACTGCCCCTCGAGCAGTCCCGTGCCCAGATCGATATGGAGGCAAGGCTGGTCAGCGGGCGCCCGATCCCGATGGCGTCGGTGGAGACCGTGACGATTCCCGGTCTCGCGGGGCCTATCCCCGCGCGCATGTACCGTCCGGAGGGCCTGCCCGCGGCGGCGCCGCTCCTCGTGTACTTCCACGGTGGCGGTTTCGTTCTCGGCAGCCTCGACAGCCACGACTCACTGTGCCGGTTCCTCGCCCGGCACGCCGAGATCGCGGTACTGGCGGTGGACTACCGACTGGCGCCCGAACATGCGTTTCCCGCCGCGGCGGACGATGCGGTGGCCGCATTCCGGTTCGCGGTGCAGAACGCGTCCACGTTCGGCATCGACCCGGATCGTGTGGCGGTGGCCGGTGACAGCGCCGGCGGCAATCTCGCCGCGGTGGTCTCCCAGATCACCCGCGCCGACGCGACCCGGCCGGCGTTCCAGATGCTGTTCTTCCCGTGGCTGGACATGACGGTCAAGCGGCCGTCGTACGGGTTGTTCAGTGATGGCTTCTTCCTCACCGAAGCCCAGATGGATTGGTACACAGGCCACTACGTGCCCGACGAACAGGACCGCACCGATCCGCGCGCATCACCGATCCTCGCCGCGGACCTCACCGGCCTGCCGCCCGCCTACGTCGCGATCTCGGGCTTCGACGTGCTGCGGGACGAGGGCCTCGAGTACGCCGAGCGACTCCGCGCAGCGGGGGTGCCGACGACCCTGCGCGTCCACAGCGGACTGGTCCACGCCTTCGTGAACCTCACCGGCTACGGTCGCGCCGGCGTCGACGCGCTACTCGAGGCGGCCGGCGCCCTGCGGGTGGGTCTGTCGTTCGCGCCCCGCTCCGCAGCGGCACCGGAACTCGAGGCCCGCGAGGCCGCCGTGGAAGCCACTGACTGACCGCCTGACCGCTCAGCTCACGCAGAACTCGTTGCCCTCCGGGTCCGTCATCGTGATCCAGATGCTCGGCCCCTGCTGCCCGCGGTGGAGGATCGACGCCCCGGCGGCGACGAGTTCGGTCGCCACCTCCTCGCGACGATCCCCCACGCGGAGATCGAGGTGCAGCCGGTTCTTCACCGACTTGCTCTCCGGAACCAACTGGAAGAGCATTCGCGGGCGTTGCGGATGCTCGGGGTCGCGGATCGCCGCGCCCTCCCTCCAGACGAGTACGCCCTCGAACACCAGGGTGTCGGACTCCTGCGCGTGACCGGCCGCCACGAGACCTCGGATGAACTGCTCGTCGCTGGGCTCGACCTGCCAGCCCAGCGCGTTCGCCCACCACTTGGCCTGCAGGTGCGGGTCCTTCGAATCGACTGTGATCTGAATTTCGTATCCCATGCGCCGACGCTACTGCCGGGCACCGACAGAATCCGGCGCACGGGACCGATACTCAGGGCTGCACGAGAATTCGGATCGGGCTCCCCTCGTGGCCCAGCAGCTTCTCGATGCCCTTCGCGACATCCTCGAGCGGGATGATCTCGCTCACCGACCGGGACAGGTCCAGGCGTCCGCGCGACACCAGCTGGGCCAGCGTCTCGATGTCGGCGACGTTGTAGCCGAGGTGCCCCATGACGTGCTTCTTGGACAGCACCAACGCCGCGGTCGATCCCAGCGAGACGTCCTGTCCGCTCATGCCGACCACCACCAGCCGTCCGCCGACGTCCAGGCAGCTCAGGGCCTGCTCGGAGGTGACCTTGAGGCCGGCCGCATCGAACGCGACGTCGAGCATCTTGCCGCCGGTAGCCTCCCTCACCTTCTCCCGCAGGTTTTCGTCACGCGAGTCGAATGCGAAGTCGGCGCCGAGTTCGAGGGCCCGCTCACGGACCACGGGATTGATGTCGAAGGCGATGATGGGGACCGCCCCGACCAGGCGCGCGAGTTGCACGATGTGCGTGCCGATCCCGCCGACACCCCACACTCCGACGGACTCGCCGACCTTGACCTGGCCGGTCCCCACCACGGCGCCGAACGGCGTGGAGACCGCGTCGGCCAACAGTGCCGCCTGCTCGAGCGGAACGTTGTCGGGCACCCTGGTGAGCCCACCCGCCTGCGCCACCGTGTACTCGGCCCAGGCGCCGTCGTAGGCGAAGGCCATCAGCTGGATGTTCAGACAATTGGTGAAGTCGCCGCGACGACAGTTGCGGCACTTCATGTCCGGTTTGCCGGCGGACGGGATCACCCGGTCGCCCACCTGCCAGCCCTGGACGCCCGGACCCAGCGCGGCGATGGTGCCCGACGATTCGTGCCCCTGGGTCACCACCGGCAGCATCGCCGGGAAGGTACCGTCGAGCAGGCTCAGGTCGGAATGACAGATACCGCAGAATGCGACCTTGACCAGGACCTCACCGGGACCCGGCTCGGGGATCGGAACATCCTCCACCACATTGGTTTTCGTAACCGCATGAAATCGCGCCGCGCGCATCGTCCGCTTGCTTTCCGCCACAGTGCATCCTTTCCGAATCACGGATGCGTGGGCACGAGATCGGCGATGCCCGCACTCCGTGGAGTCGACAGACCCGAACGCCGCTCACCTTACGCCGGTCGCTCCCGAGGCAGGCGAGCGTGCATCTCTCTGACGGTGCGGTGTCGACTCATCGCGGAACGAGCTCCGTCAACAGTCCCACGTGATGACCGTAGGTGCGGTTCGGGCGGCGATCGTCGTGGCACGGGCCACGACATCGAGGGTGATGACGAGCCGTCGCGCGGAGAGTTCGCGGAGCGCGGCGACGGTACCGCCGGTGCTGACTCGGGGGTCGCGGACCTCGACGACGTCTGCGTCGGCGACGCATGAGCGCGTTGCGGTCGTGGAAGAACCGCTCCTCCGGGCGGCCGCCGACCATCACCCGACGCTCGGCGAGCGCGAGCAGCCGGGCGTGCTCGCTGATCTGCTCCGTTTCCAGCCGGCGGTCTGATCGGGTTCGGCTGGTTCGCCCAAACTCCCAGCCTGGCCTCGTGGGCGGTGGCCGCCGACAACAGGTCGGCATCGGTTGCTGTCCCTGTGATCGCGAGCCGGGTGCCGTGCCCAGAAGCGGGCCTGCCGGTCACCCGAACTCGTGGCTCATCGCGGATCCTTGGCCGGGTAATCCCCGGTTTCGGGTGAGGTGCGCTGTGCCCGCATTACCCGGCCAAGGCGGCCTGACGAGCCACGAGTTACTTAGGAGGAGGAAGAGCCGAAAAGATTCTCCAGAGATCCCTGACCAGCAGGACCGGCAGGACCGGCAGGACCGGGCACCGGGAGAAGGACCGGGGGTATGGAAACGGTACCGGTCAGATCAACGCCAGTAGCTTGTGTGAAGTTGGCGCCGTAGACGTTTGCGCCCGACAGGAGGGCGCCCGTCAAGAAGGAATTCGTGAAGTTCGCACCGACCAGATTCGCCCAAAGCAGATCTGCGTTGACCAGACTCGCGGTGGTCAGGTTCGCTCCGGAGAGGTTCGCCATAGACAGGTCCGCACCTGTGAGGTCGGCACCGGTCAGATTCGCGTTGGTCAGGTTCGCACCGAGGAGATCTGCGCCGGACAGGTCCGCCCTGGAGAGGTCGGCACCCGCCAGATTCGCGGAGCGCAGGTTGACGCCGGAAAGATCCGCGAACGCGAGATTCGCGCCGGGGCAGTTGGTGGTGGGCGGCGGGGTGTCGTTGTATATGGTGCACCCGCCTACGACGACGGGGGCGGCAGATGCCGGAGCCGCCGTCGCCAGCACAGCAGCCGCCAATATCGCGCTGCCGGCAAGGACCGAGCCGATTCGGCCACGCCGCACGCTCCGTCGCCGCTTCCCTGCCGCGGCGCTCCTCGTCCTGAACATCATCCATCGCGCCTTTCACTCGTTGGAAAGAACTGTGGGATCGATCTTTCAGTTGCGGCATTCGTTGCCCGGGGGCCAGCACACCAAGTCGTGACGTCCGCTCCGCCTACGCGCAGCGAAACCGAGACCGATCCGTGACCTGAAGCTTCACCAAGCGGGCGAATCGACCGAGTACGAAGGAACACTACGACGTCACAAGCGGCGCTCGGACGGTACGGTCCGCGACTCGGTCATGTTCTCCGTCACCGCGGAAGACTGGCCCGGTGTGCGGCAGCGCCTCACCGCCCGCCTGCACTCCTTGGTTTCGGCACAATGATGCCGAGTCCTTGCCGCCTGGCCCGGGGCAAGGTGTTCTCACGCAGCCGACGCTGAAGGATTCGATAGAGGTCCTTGTTGGTGAGCATGGTGTAGAGGACATCGCAGCGGCGGCGGGATAGGCGGATCAGAGCTGCGTTGTGTTTCTTGCCCTCTCCACGTTTTCGGTCGCAGTAGGCCCTGCTCGTGGGGTCGGACATCGAGCCGGTGGCGGGCCCGTAGTCTCCGTGCATGGGGGAATCACCGAAGGTATCCGGCCGCGTCCTGACGGCCTCGGCGCTGTGTGCCGGCGTGGGAATCGCGCTGGCACTCACCGGATGCACGATCGACGATCAAACCACCGAGAGGGCGGACACCACGACGTTCGTCGTCGAGACGCAAGCAGAACCGCGGGCGGAGTGTTCGTCGGGATGGTCCCGGGAGTTCGGGCCCGCGCGGCCCGGTACCGCCGAGGTGATGGTTCCGGACACGCCGCTGTTCGCCGAGGTGTGCCGCTACGAAAAGGCTGCCCGCGGGGATGCACCACCTACCCCGCCACCTCTGACGGCGTCGGGACGTATCGACGGCGCGGAACTGGCCCCCGTCGTAGACGCATTCAATGCCGCCGCGAGTCCGGCGAACCCCCGCCGGTGCGGAGGGCCAGCCGGTGGCGGCCCGGAGACGTTCGTGTGGACCACCTTCCACTACGCCGACGGCTTGCCCGTACACGTCGGCTGGTCAGGACCCTGCAATCAGAGCAACAACGGCACCAGGTCCGCCGAAGGCCCAGCCAGTCCAATCCCGCCCTACTGGGCCAACCCGGAACTGCGATAGAACGATCGGTTACCTACACGAACGTCGCTGCCCGTGATCGCGCGTGGCGGCCTGCGATAAGTGAGCAGATGCGCGCGTTACGGGTTCTGCTGGCCTGCTTCGGGTTCGTGTTCGGGCTGCTGATCGTTGCTGTCAGCGCTCTGATCGAGTGGACCTGGGTTTCCGAGCCCACCCGGACGAACTGCGCCTTCGTCGGCGACGACCCTTACGGCTCCACCTTGTCCGTGGGCATCGACCAGCGGTCACTCGTTCTCGCTGTCGCGCTTCAGTTTGGTGGGGGCGTTGCTGGGGTGGCTGGCCGCGGTCATCGCGGCCCGTCGCCTCGACGATCCGGGTCTCGACGTCGTCCGCGGTTCGGGTCGGCATCGTGTGCGGGCGAGAGGACCGATCGCGCAATCCGGCCTCGCCCTCAGCCTCGTAGCGGGTCACCCACGTGGACACGCACTTGCGGGAAATGCCCATCGCCGAGGCGATATGGGCCTTGGGCCAGCCGCCGCAGTACCGCTCGACGATGAGCAATCTGCCAAGAAAGGTGGTGCGCGCATTACGGTGGGACACGAGAACCTCCGGTCGGATGTGGGCCTTAGACAAGCCACACCCCAACCGGAGGTTCTCTTCACATCAAGCCGACACGCCCGCTACCAACGTCCTGGCCGGGTACAGCTAGGGCGTTTCGACTCCGACAGGCTGCCGGTTCTGCCCCTCGGCCGAGTCCGCGAACTCCGGGGTGTCGAACACCTCGCCGCCGAGCGGGTCGGTCGCCCGCGCGGCGTCGTCGAGCGTCACCGCACCCGAGTCCGGGTCGACGCTCACCGCGCCGGTCGGAACCTCGTGCACCGCGAAGATCCGGTGCCGGGCGCCGGCAGGGCCGGATCGCCCGGCCGGGGGCGCCGTCAGCCCTGCCAGCGTCGCCGAGACGCCCGACCGGCGCCCGCGGTCCTCGGCCGGTCGGTCCCCGCCGGCCGACGAGATCCGGACGTACCGCGGTGCGGCGGCCACCTCGTATCGGAAGGCCTTGAGCATCGAGATGCAGGCGAGGACCAGCACCACCGAGAACGGCACCGCCGTCGCGATCGACGCCGTCTGCAACACCGTCAGCGATCCGCTGCCGCCGACCAGCAGCAGCACCGCCGCGACCACCCCCTGGAGCACCGCCCAGTAGACGCGCGTCAGCACCGGCGTGCCCATGT
This sequence comes from Rhodococcus sp. AG1013, assembly GCF_003350365.1. Taxonomy (NCBI): domain Bacteria; kingdom Bacillati; phylum Actinomycetota; class Actinomycetes; order Mycobacteriales; family Nocardiaceae; genus Rhodococcus; species Rhodococcus sp. AG1013. The sequence goes on along the minus strand of NZ_QQAT01000006.1, from coordinate 224,339 downwards.
CGCCGCCCGTCGACAGGATGTCGATGACGAGGGAACCCGAGTCGGCCGAGGTCACGAAGAAGAAGATCACGATCGCGATCGCCAGGAGGCAGGTCACGGTCGCCAGTGGCAGTCCGCCGAGGAGCGTGAACAGGCTCGTGTTGGTGTCGACGACGCCGTCGGCGCCGAGCATGTCACCGTCGTTGCGCTGGCGGAGAATGCCGGAGCCACCGAAGATCGTGAACCACAGCGAGCCGACGAGGGTGGGGGCGAGCAGCACGCCGAAGACGAACTCGCGGATGGTGCGGCCCCGGGAGATGCGGGCGATGAACATGCCGACGAACGGCGCCCAACTCATCCACCAACCCCAGTAGAAGATGGTCCAGGCCCCGGCCCATCCGTCCTCCGCGAACGGAGATGTTCGCAGCGCCATCTTCGGCAGGGCCTGCATGTAGCCGCCGAGGTTCTGGACCCACGACTGCATGATGAACAGCGTCGGCCCCAGCAGCAGGACGAACACGGCGAGCGCCACCGCGAGCAGCATGTTGATGTTGGAGAGCCACTTGAGGCCCTTGGACACCCCGGACACCACCGAGAACGTCGCGAGCGCGGTGACGCCGGCGATCAGCGCAATGATCAGCCAGTTGTCGACCTCCACCCACCCCAGGTACTCGAGACCCGCGGTGATCTGCTGGATCCCGAATCCGAGCGAGGTCGCGACACCGAACAGGGTGCCCACGATCGCGACCACGTCGATCGCGTGCCCGATCGGACCCTCGATGCGGCGTCGACCCAGAAGTGGCTCGAGCAGCCACCGCACCGAGAGTGGACGGCCCTTGCGGTAGGTCATGTACGCCAGACCCAAGCCGACGACGACGTAGATGGCCCACGCGTGCAGGCCCCAGTGGAACAGGGTCAGTTCCATGGCCTGGTTGGCGGCGGCGTCGGACGAGCCGGCGACCCGACCGGCCTCCGGCGGTTTCACGTAATGCGAAAGCGGTTCTGCAACACCGTAGAACACCAGACCGATGCCCATACCGGCACTGAAGAGCATCGCGAACCAGGACAGGACCGAGAATTCAGGTTCCTCGTCGTCCCGCCCGAGTCGGATGTTGCCGATCCGGCTCACCCCGCAGTACAGCGCGAACACAACGAATCCGGTGGCGGCGAGGATGTACCACCATCCGACCCCGTCGGAGATCACCCGATTGAGCGACTCGAACGCACCCTCCGCGGCGCTCGAGTACACCACCGCAAACGCGATCATCGCGAAGATCACGATCGAAGCCGGCACGAACACCGGTTTCTTCATCGCACGCCAAGCATTGCGCACATTCACTACTGCGAACTCCCTTCCGCGCCATCTGCGCGCCGGAATCGGGTGCAGACGGCAGAAGGCACTTGTCCAACGTAGGGGTCCTTCGCGGTATTCGCCCGACTCGATCGGGATACCGACCACCCCGAACCGCCGATACCTGCTGGCCTCAGCCGCGCGAAGCGCCGATGGTGGCATCCGCCACCATGTGCGGAAGACACCCGCCGCACCCACCCCGGGCACGGGGTGGGTGCGTGGCGTGCGGTGTCCGGCTCAGCGGCGCGCGGCCACCGCGGCAGCGAGTCGATCCAGGGTCGCCGCGGTGGTGTCCCAGTCGATGCACGCGTCGGTGATGGACTGGCCGTAGGTGAGTTCGTCGGCCTGCCCGAGGGTCAAGTCCTGACGCCCGGCCTCGATGAAGCTCTCGAGCATGATGCCGACGATGCCCTTCTCGCCGGCCTCGATGCGCTCGGCGATGCCGATGACCACGTCGACCTGCTTGTTGTGGTCCTTGCGGCTGTTGCCGTGGCTGGCATCGACCACGACGCGCTCGGGCAGACCCGACTTACGCAGGCGCGCAAGGGTGTCCGCGACCGTCTCGGCGTCGTAGTTCGGTCCGTCTGTGCCGCCGCGCAGGATCACGTGGCAGTCCGGGTTGCCGACCGTGTGGATCAGCGCCGCCTGGCCCTCGAGATCGGTGCCGGGGAACACGTGGCTGGCGGCCGCCGCACGGGTGCCGTCGACCGCGACCTGAACGTCGCCCTCGGTGGAGTTCTTGACGCCGACCGGCATGGACAGCGCGCTGCACAGCTGACGGTGCACCTGACTGGCCGCGGTCCGGGCACCGATCGCGCCGTAGGTCACCAGGTCCGCGATGTACTGCGGGATGATCGGGTCGAGGAACTCGCAGCCGACGGGCAGGCCCAGACGGGAGATGTCGAGCAGCAGCTTGCGGCCCATCCGCAGGCCGGTGTTGATGTCGTAGGTGCCGTCGAGGTGCGGGTCGTTGAGCAGGCCCTTCCAACCCAGCGTGGTGCGCGGCTTCTCGAAGTACACGCGCATCACGATCTGCAGGTCGTCGCGCAGTTCCTCGGCCTTCGCGGCGAGACGACGCGCGTAGTCCATCGCGGCCTCGGGATCGTGCACCGAGCACGGGCCCACGACGACGACCAGGCGGTCGTCGTCGCCGTTGAGGATGTTCACGGTGTCGGCGCGGCCCGAGCGCACGGTGGCCGCGGCCACCTCGTCGGGGGTGTGCTCGGCGCGCACGACGGACGGCGCAACGAGCGGGCTGATACTGACGGTGCGCTGATCGTCGAGGCGCTGATCATTGGCGATAACGGTCATGGGGTTCGGTTTCCTGTTCTCAGGCCGACCCTCGAAGACTGTGAAGAATCCCAGCGAGCCGGTCTGTCATCCGGCTCTGGGGTGGATTGTCAGCGCGTGGTTACGCCGACCGACCCACCCGGGGCCGGCCTGCTAAACCAGAAATAGGTCGCTGACACGTTTGCCAGGTTAGCGGCACTTCCGACCGGTCGCACACCGACCCCCTCGAACGAGACGACGATCACACTCCTGCGCCCCACCGAGGTGCAGGCCGGTGAGCGACCGACAAACCCTGACAAATGTCACGGGTAGCTCGTGACGGAAGTGTGAGGGCGATCGGGTCGGCGCTGCGCAGATTGGCTGCGCCGCGCCGGGATCCTCGACATCACGTCCCGCCCGGTCCGCAAGTGCTCCGGTGGACAGCAGCAGCGGCTGCGGTTCGCGATGCCGCTGCTGCCCGACCCGTCGCTGATCCTGCTCGACGAACCGACGGCCGGCTTGGACGTCGAGGGGCGCCGCCAGTTCTGGTCGGCGATCCGTGCCGACGCCGACGCGGTCCGCGCCGTCGTATTCGCGACCCACGACCTCGAGGAGGCCGACGCCTACGCCGACCGCATCGTGCTGGTGCGACAGGGCCGGGTGGTCGCGGACGGCACCACCGCCGAGATCAAGGCGCTGACGGCCGGCCGCATCCTGCGCGCGACGCTACCCGGCGCGAACACCGAACTGCTGCAGTCCATCCCGCACGCCGACGCCGTCGAACTGCGCGGTCAGTCAGTCGTGGTGCACTCGTCGGACACCGACGGCGTCGCCCGATTCCTGCCCACCACGTGGTCGCCGAGGTGGGTCGCGGTGACGAGGTGGTCGGGGCCGCCGTCGAACACCACCCGGATGTCGCATTGCTCGACGTGGAAATGCCGGGACTGGACGGCATCTCGGCCACCGCGGCGCTGCGGGAGGCGATGCCGTCGACCCGCGTGCGTATCGTCGACCCGGCGCTGGCCGCGGACAGCCTCGTCAGCGGCGAGTCACCGCTCACCGAACGCGAGACCGAGGTGCTGCGGGCAGCGCGCGACGGAGCGCCGGTGGCATCGATCGCAGCGACGCTGTTCCTGTCCGCGGGGACCGTCCATAACCATCTGTCCTCGGCGATCGGCAAGACGGGCGCGGGCACCCGCACCGAGGCCGCGCGCATCGCCGACGCGAACGGCTGGCTCTAACCCGGGAAGAGCGGACCGTCGGGCAGCTCGGCCAGGCACGCCATCGTGCCCATCTCGACGAGGTTGACGACGAAAGTGTCGTGGTCGAGCGGAAACTCGCGTTCGGCGTCGTACGCCCGAGCCCGCGCGGCCATACCGGAGACCATGAAGTTGATCGTCAGGCGATAGCGTTCCTCCCGCACGGCGTCACTCATGCCGACCATCGATCGGCGGACGAGGTCCTTCGCGATCTCGCTGGCCGGTATGTACTGCGCGTCGGCCAGACCGCCGCGCCGCTCGTACACCTCGGCCACGATCTGCATGAAGTCCCGCCCCCGATCGTCGAGGAGCTTCGCAGCGAACGGGACCGTCAGCGCGCCGATCGAGTCGCGAAGAGCGGACTTCGAAGGCTCCCGGCCCACGCAGTACCGCTCGACCATCTCTTCGATGCGCTCCTTGATGTCCCCCATGTGACGCACCACGATCGCTTCGAGCAGGCCCTCCCGGGAGCCGAAGTAGTAGTGGACCGCGGAGTCGTTGCGAACCTCGGCCAAATCGTTGAGGTCCCGGATGCGGGCCCGATCGATACCTTCACGCGCGAACAGGTACTCCCCGGCTCGCATCAATCGCTCTTTCGCGGGAATGTCCGCCACCATGCTTGACAGCCTAACAAACTCCGTTAGTGTGTTCCGCATCACTCTTAACAGGCTCCGTTAACTGGATCTTTCTTCCGGGTTCGACGCTCTCACCAGCGTAGATCCCGCGTCACACGCTTGTTCTCAAACTCCACGGCACCTTCTCCGACGACCCTGAAGGATCAGCAAATGGATCTTCGAGCACCAATAGATCTTCCCGAAGGAATCGACTTCACCCATCCGTCGACATTCGAGGACGGGATACCGCACGACCTCTTCGCCGAACTTCGCCGGTCGGCGCCGGTGTGGTGGAATCCCCAGCGCCGCGGTGCCGCCGGCTACCAGGACGACGGATTCTGGGTGGTGTCCACCCACGACCTCGTCCAGGAGGTGTCCCGCTCCGACGGGGTGTTCTCCTCGTGGGAGAACACCGCATTGGTGCGCAACGAGGACGACTGCCCCCGCGCCCAGGTCGAGGCCGGCCGGTTGACCCTGTTGAACAAGGACGGGCCGGAACACGCGACACTTCGCCGGATCATCACACGCGGGTTCACACCGCGCGCCATCAACGGCCTCCGCGACGCCCTGCGCGTCAGGGCCGAGGACATCGCCCGTACGGCAGCGACTCTCGGCCGCGGCAACTTCGTCGAGCAGGCCGCGTGTGAACTACCGCTTCAGGCGATCGCCGACCTCCTCGGTATTCCGCAAGAGGACCGCCGCAAGATCTTCGACTGGTCCAACACGATGACGAGCCGCGACGATCCCGACGTCATGGACGACCCCCTCGTCGCGGTGCGGGAGGTCATGGAATACGCCCACGCCATGGCCACCGATCGGCGCGCGCGGCCCGCCGACGACATCGTCACCAAACTGGTCCAGGCGCAGATCTCGGACGGCTCCCTCACACCGGAGGAGTTCGCGCACTTCGTGATCCTGCTCATCGTGGCCGGCAGCGAGACCACGCGGAACTCGATCACCCAGGGGGTGATGGCGTTCGTCGACAACCCCGAGCAGTGGGAACTGTACAAACGCGAGCGACCCGCGACGGCAGTCGACGAGATCATCCGCTGGGCGAGCCCGGTGCTGTCGTTCCAGCGGACGGCGACCTGCGATACCGAACTCGGTGGTCAGCACATCCGCAAGGGCGACCGCGTCGTGATGCTGTACGCATCCGCGAACTACGACGAGCAGGTCTTCGACGATCCCCGGCGATTCGACATCACGCGTTCCCCGAACCCGCACCTGTCCTTCGGCGGCACCGGTGTGCACTACTGCGTCGGAGCCAACCTCGCCCGCCTGGAGGTCGATCTCATGTTCAACGCGATCGCCGACCACCTTCCCGACATCAGCATTCTCGGCCCTCCGGTGCGAATGCACTCGGGGTGGCTCAACAGCATCAAGGCACTGCCCGTCGACTACGGCTCCTGCCCGGTCGCCCACTGAATCGGCAAGGAGACCCAACGTGCACAGTCTCAACGGCAAGACCGTCGTCGTCACCGGCCACGCGTCGGGCATCGGGGCGGCGACGGCCGCCGCACTGACCGAACTCGGCGCTGTCGTGATCGGTGTCGACCGCGCCGCCGCCGATTCCGGGCCGCTCGTGGCCCGCACCGTCGTCGGCGACCTCTCCACCTCCGACGGCGTGCGCGCTGTCGCCGACGCCATCGACGGGCCGATCGATGTCCTGGTCAACAACGCCGGCGTCGCGGCGACCCAGCCGTGGCGGACGGTGCTGTCCGTCAACGCGCTCGCACCTCGTGACCTGACCCGCCTGTTGCTCCCCAAATTCGGTCCGCGGCCCGTCGTGGTCACCACCGCATCGCAGGCCGGCTTCCAGTGGCAGCGGAACTTCGCACGTGCCAACTCATTCCTCGCGATCGACGACTGGGACGAGGCCCTGGACTCGCTCGCCGATCTGCCCGGCATCGACCAACTCTGCTACTCGCTGTCCAAGGAAGCGGCCATCGTGAACTCGGGCAACCTGGCGGTGGACTACAAGACCCTCGGCCTGCGCTCCAACACCGTCTCCCCCGGCACGGTGGGAACGCCACTGCTGCCGGAGTTCACCGCGACGATGGGCGAGGCGGTCATCAACGGCGCGGCGGCCTGGGCCGGCAGGCACGCGGCCCCGGAGGAGATCGCCGACGCCATCGTCTATCTCGCGTCCGACGAGGCCTCGTGGATCAGTGGTGTCGACCTCCCGGTCGACGGCGGCTACGGGTCCCTCGTGTTCCGAACCCTCGTCGCACCCGCCACGAGCGCCGCGCAGTGACCCGGACAGAAGGGAAGCGATGACCACCCATCCGGCTCCGCCACGCGGAGTGAACACGACCGTCACCACCACCGCTACCGACGTCACCGGCCTGCAGCGCAGCCTCGAAGGCTGGATCCGGGACCGGCTCGCAACCCCGACCGCGCGGATCTCCGACCTGAGAAAGCCATCCGAGTCCGGGATGTCCAGCATCTCCGTGCTGTTCACCGTCGAGTGGGACCTGGACGGATCGCGTCAGCGCGCCGATCTCGTCGCGCGACTGGCGCCGGAGCCCACGGCACTTCCGGTGTTTCCCGGCTACGACCTCGAGCGTCAGGCCGCGGTGATGCGGACCGTCGCGGACCACAGCACGGTGCCCGTGCCACGGGTCAGATGGATCGAATCGTCGCCCGCCGTCCTGGGGCGGCCGTTCGTGGTGATGGATCGCGTCGACGGCGTGGTCCCGGTCGACAACCCGCCGTACGTCTTCGGCGGTTGGCTGCACGAGGCCACGACGGCGCAGTTGGACGTCGTGCAGCACGGCTCGGTCGACGTACTGGCCGGCATTCATTCCATTCCCGATCCCCGTTCCCTGCTGCCGGAACTCGGTGTCGGTACAGCCGACGACGCGCTGCGTCGGCACGTCGACGGCGAACGCGCGTACTACGAATGGACGCGGCAGGACGACGGACTGCGTATCCCGCTGTTGGAGAGAGGTTTCGACTGGCTGGAGGAGAACTGGCCCAGCAGTCCGTCCGAGCCGGTGCTGTGCTGGGGCGACTCCCGGATCGGGAACATCATGTACCGCGACTTCGCACCCGCGGCCGTCCTCGACTGGGAACTGGCCACGCTGGCCCCACGCGAACTGGACGTCGGCTGGTTCGTCTTCTTCCACCGGATGTACCAGGACATGGCCGAGCAGTTCGGCCGGCCGGGGCTACCGGGCTTCCTGCAACGCGCGGACGTGGTTGCCCACTACGAGAATACGACCGGAGTCGAGCTACGCGACCTCGACTTCTACCTCGGGTACGCGGCGATCCGCCACGGCATCATCATGTCCCGGATCAAACGGCGGTCCATCCACTTCGGCGACAGCCCTGCGCCCGACGACCCCGACGAATACGTCCTGCACCATCGAATGCTCCGACGGTTGATCGAAAACGAATACTCTTGGGAGACAATGTGAACCCCGATCCGCTCGACGAATACCCCATCCATCAGTCGCCGCTGTCCATGGCGCGGGTCGCCAGCAGCGACCGGAACTTCTACGACCGCTTCTACTTCAACGGTCACGACCGCACCGGAGACATCTTCCTCGTGTCCGGCTTCGGTGTGTACCCCAATCTGGGTGTCCGCGACGCGTTCGTCACCGTCCGCCGCGGTGACACCCAGAGGTCGGTCCGGTTCTCCGACGCGCTGGACGCCCGCTCGATCGAAGCCGAGGTCGGCGGGTACCGCCTCGAGGTCGTCAAACCCCTGCAGACCGTCCGCCTGATCTGTGACCACGCGGATCTGTCGGCCGACCTCGTCTGGGAGGGCGCCTTCCCCGCGGTGCTCGAGGAGCATCACGAGCTCATGGCGGGCAACCGGCCGTCGCTCGACGCCAGCCGCTTCGCTCAGGTCGGAAGCTGGGCCGGCACCATCAGCGTGGACGGCACGGACCTCACCGTGGATCCCTCGGTGTGGACGGGCACCCGCGACCGCTCCTGGGGCATCCGGCCGGTGGGCGAACGCGAACCGCTCGGCCGAATGGCCGACGAGCCGGTCGGTGGATTCTGGTGGGCGTACGTTCCGTTGCGATTCGACGACTACGCGCTGATGATCATCGCGCAGGAGGGACCGGACGGACACCGGACGCTCAACCACGCCACCAGAATCTTCCCCGACGGTCGAATCGAGCAGTTGGGCTGGCCGCGATTCGAGATCACCTACCGCAGCGGAACCCGCACCCCCGAATCGATTCGCATTCATCTCACCACGCCGACCGGCGATCCCCTCGTGGTCGACATCGACCCGCTCGGATTCGTCGTCCTGCAGATCGGCTCCGGGTACGGCAGTGATCCCGAGTGGAATCACGGGCAGTGGAAGGGCCGCAGCTGGAGCTCCTCCTCGCTGTACGACCTGACCGATCCCGCACTCGCGCCCCGGATTCCGCACGGCACCGTCGAACACATCGCCCGCGCCACCTGCAACGGCGACGTGGGTTGGGGCATGTTCGAGCACGGTGTCGCCGGCCGCCACGACCCGTCCGGATTCCTCACCGCCCAGACCATGGCGCCGTAGCACGCTCACGGTCCCCGGTCCTCTCAGCTTCGAAACGGAAGAAGGTTCGAATGAAACGATCGTCTCTCGCCCGCGCCGGAACGATGTTCACGGCACTCGCCACCGCCACCGTGCTACTGGCCGGGTGTGCCGGCGAGTCAGGTTCGTCGACCGACGCCTCCGACGTGAGGACCGGGATCGTGGGAGAGCAACCGGACGGCGGCGATCCGCAGTCCGGCGGCATGGTCTCGTACGCCACGTACAACGGTGTGAGCAGTCTCGATCCGGCCGACCGCCAGGACGGCGGCGCCACCGGTGGCAGCGAGATGGCGGCGATCTACGACCTGTTGATGCGCTACGACTCCGAAAGCAAGGAGTATCAGCCACAACTCGCGCAGTCGCTGACCGCGAACGCCGACAACACGGTGTGGACGTTGAAGCTCCGGCCCGACGCGAAGTTCAGTGACGGAACCCCGGTGAATGCCGCGGCGGTGCAGTGGAGCATCAACCATTACCTGGAGAAGAGGGGCACGCACAGCCAGGTGTGGAAGGCGAGTGTCGCCGACGTCGCCTCGCCCGATCCGGCGACGGTGGTGTTCACGCTCAAGCAGGCGTGGAACGAGTTCCCGATCATGTTCACCACCGGGCCCGGCATGATCGTTTCGCCGGCCTCGACGGCGACCGGCACCTTCACTCCGGTCGGTGCCGGCCCGTTCCAAGTCGAGAAGTTCGCCTCCCAGGACGAACTGGTCCTGACCGCGAACCCGACCTACTGGAACGGCAAGCCGCACCTGGACAAGCTGCGCTTCCCCGCCATCGTCAATGAGCAGGCCAAGGTCGACGCCCTGCACACCGGTGGCATCCAGGCGGCCTACCTGCGAGCGGCCGACGTCGTGCACGGCGCCCTCGAAGCGGGCGACCCCGGATACGTCTACACCGCCAACATGGGTGGCATCGGTCTGATCAATCAGCGCGAGGGTCGAGCAGGCTCGGACGAGCGGGTTCGCAAGGCGGTCGTGGCCTCGTTCAACCCCGAGTCCTACAACGAACGCTACGAGGGCGGCTTCGGGTTGCCCAGCAGCGACATGTTCCAGTCGGGGTCCAAGTGGCACGGCGACGTGGCCGGCCCCGCCTACGACCCGGAAGCGGCGAAGAAGTACCTCGCGGAGGCCAAGGCCGACGGATACGACGGCAAGCTCACCTACGTCGGGCTCAACGATCCGGCGGCCCAGCGCGGCGCCCTGGCCTTCCAGTCGATGCTGCAGGCGGTCGGATTCACCGTCGAGATCGTCTGGGCGACCAACATCAACGATCTCGTGAAGAAGACGTTCGTGCAGTACGACTACGACGTCTCGTACTCGGGGTTCAACGTTCTCGACGAGTCGCCGTTCGTGCGTCTGTACGGCAATCTCTTCAGCGAATCACCCTCGAATGCCCTCGGGTACAAGAACCCGCAGATGGACGCGCTGCTCGGCAAGCTGCAGACCGCCCCGACGGACGAGGCCCGGCTCGGGGTCGTCCAGGAGATCCAGACCCTCGTGAACGACACGGCACCGATGGTCGTCACCGGCGCCGGCAAGTACTTCATCCCGTGGAGCAAGAACGTCCACGGGATCACGCCCAGCGCCGACGGCATCCTGCTCTTCGGAGACGCCTGGCTCACCGAGGATTCGGAGTCGTAGGGCGGCGCGACAAGCGAACATTCCGTCCCCGATCGGGCGGGCCTGTCACCGGGCCCGCCCGATCGGTGTGTTTCGAGGGCTTATGCTGGGCGGTGCAGCTGGTTCGCCAGGCGCGGTCGTGAGGAGCCCCGAAGACCACCGCCCGGCGTCGAAGCATCCGCGGTCACGAGACCACGGGGGTGAGAGGGAACCCGGTGAGAATCCGGGACTGTCCCGCAGCGGTGAGTGGGAACGACCGCCGTCACATGCACTGGACCGAGAAGGTCTGGGAAGCGACGGCCAGTAGGTTTCGGCGCTGTCCGAAGTGTCCACGAGTCCGAAGACCTGCCGACTGTGTCGGGCACGCCGTGCCCGACGGTCCACCGCCTCGAGGAAAAGGCGAGTAGATCAGCTCGGTACTTCGTGCTGCCCCATTGGCGGACGCACACCAGGGGCTCGGTCTGTTCTCGTCTGCCGGTGGTGGCCATCCACGCTGTGAGCAACTGGAGAACACCGTGACATTCGCTTTCACCGCAACCGTGCTGGGCTCCCCGCGCATCGGGCCCCGGCGCGAACTGAAGAAGGCCGTCGAGTCCTACTGGGCCGGGAACCTCGACGCCGCCGCACTCGAGACCGTGGCGAAGGATCTGCGCCGGCAGACCTGGACCGAACTGGTCGACGCCGGCATCGACTCCGTGCCGGTCAACGTCTTCTCGTACTACGACCAGATGCTGGACACCGCCGTCATGCTCGGCGCGCTGCCGGAGCGGGTCGCCGGGATCGACAACGCACTGGACCGCTACTTCGCCGCCGCCCGCGGCAACGCGACCGTGACGCCGCTCGAGATGACGAAGTGGTTCGACACCAACTACCACTATCTGGTCCCCGAGATCACCCCGGACACCGTCTTCACGCTCGACCCGTCGAAGGTGCTCGGCGAGGTGAACGAGGCACTGGCGCTGGGTGTTCCGGTCCGACCCGTCGTGATCGGACCGGTCACGTTCCTGCTGCTGTCCAAGTTCGAGGGCGGAGCTCCGCTGGATCGCCTCGACGAGATCGTGGCGCTGTACGCCGATCTGCTGGCGCGTCTCGAGGACGCGGGCGTCGAGTGGGTGCAGATCGACGAGCCGGCCCTGGTCGCGGACCGCACCGACGCCGAGATCGCCGCGGTCGGCGCGGTGTACAACCGCCTGTCGGCGCTCGATCGCCGTCCGGCGATCCTGCTGGCGTCGTACTTCGGCGACCTGGGTCCGGCGCTGCCGGTACTCGCCGAGACCGGTGTCGAGGGGCTGGCCGTGGACCTGGTCGCGGGCTCGCTCGATTCCGTGATCGCGACCCCGGGCCTCGAGCGCAAGCACGTCGTCGCCGGTGTGGTCGACGGCCGCAACATCTGGCGCAATGATCTCGACGGTTCGCTCGACGCCCTCGAGGCCCTGCGCGAGCGCGCCGGTTCGGTGGCCGTCTCCACGTCGTGCTCGCTGCTCCACGTCCCGTACACCCTCGACGGCGAGGACGGCCTGGATCGCGCGCTGCGGTCGTGGCTGACCTTCGGTGTCGAGAAGATCAAGGAGGTCGCCACACTGGCTACCGGCGTGCAGTCGGGCCGCGACGCCATCACCGCCGAGCTGACCGACGCCCGCGCAGCGGCGGCCACCCGCGCCGCCGACCCGCGTCTGCACGACGACGCGATCCGCGACCGGCTCGCCACACTGACCGACGCGGACCGTCGTCGCAGCCCGGCCGCCGAGCGTCGTGCGGCCCAGTCCGCGGTGCTGCCGCTACCCCCGCTGCCCACCACCACGATCGGCTCGTACCCGCAGACCACCGCCATCCGGGTCGCCCGCGCGGCGCTGCGCAAGGGCGAGATCGACGACGCCGAGTACGTGCGGCGGATGCAGTCCGAGATCGCCGATGTGGTTGCGTTGCAGGAGAAGCTGGGCCTGGACGTGCTCGTGCACGGCGAGCCCGAGCGCAACGACATGGTGCAGTACTTCGCCGAACAGCTCGACGGCTTCTCCGCGACCGTGAACGGGTGGGTGCAGTCGTACGGCAGCCGCTGCGTGCGTCCGCCGATCCTGTTCGGCGACGTCCGCCGTCCGCGGCCGATGACCGTCGACTGGACGTCGTACGCACAGTCCCTCACCGCAAAGCCGGTCAAGGGCATGCTCACCGGCCCGGTGACGATCCTGGCGTGGTCGTTCGTGCGCGACGACCAGCCGCTTGCGAGATCGGCCGATCAGATCGCGCTCGCGATTCGGGACGAGACGGTCGACCTCGAGAAGTCGGGTGCACAGGTCATCCAGGTCGACGAGCCGGCGCTGCGCGAACTGCTGCCGCTGCGCGCGGTGGACCAGCCCGCCTACCTGGACTGGGCGGTCGGGGCGTTCCGGCTGGCGACGTCGGGCATCGAGGACTCGACGTCCGTGCACACCCACCTGTGCTACTCCGAGTTCGGCGAGGTGATCGGGGCGATCGCCGGCCTGGATGCCGACGTCACCTCGATCGAGGCCGCTCGCTCGCACATGGAGGTGCTCGACGACCTCAACGCGGTCGGCTTCGACCTCGGTGTCGGGCCAGGGGTCTACGACATCCACTCGCCGCGCGTCCCGTCGGTCGACGAGATCGCCGGATCGCTACGGGCCGCGCTCAAGGCGGTGCCCTCCGAGCGCCTGTGGGTCAATCCGGACTGCGGCCTCAAGACCCGCGGACCCGTCGAGGTGGAGGCGTCGCTGCGCAACCTCGTCGAGGCGGCGCACGTGGTGCGCGCCGCGATCTAGGTAGCTCCGGGCGCACCCCCGATCCGACGGGGGTGCGCCCGGACACCCAGTTACGGCAGGCTCACCTTCGGCGGCACAGACCTCCACCGCTTCAGCTCGGTCTCCCCCGAGCAGCAGGTCAAGTTGTTCTTCTCCCGCACCGACAGCGAGCCCGAGGTGCCGCCGCGACCCTCGGACGGCGACATCATGACCTGGCACCGCGCGTATCTCGCGATGCCCGACGACATCCGTCCGTGGATGCGCGCCTACACGATTCGCGCGCATCGCCCGGACGTGCAGGAAGTCGACATCGACTTCGTGCTCCACGGCGACGAGGGGCCGGCGTCGGCATGGGCGGGCAGGCCGCGGCCGTCGGCTGAGCGACCGCCTCAGTCGTTCGTCAAACCGGCCCGGCGCCGGGTGGACTCGGTGATCGCGGACCAGTCCTGGTCGGCCTGCCCGTGCGCGAGCGCGTCGAGGAACACATTCTCGAGCGCGCTGCCGAACAGCAGGCCGATCCGGGCATCGTGCGCCTCCGACAGCGCCAGTCGAACATCCTTGAGGCCCAGCGTGAGCCGGAAACCGGCGGGCTCGTAGTTGCGCTGCGCGATCATCTTCCCGTAACCGCCGTAGACGCCGCCCGGGAAGAGGCTGTCGTTCATGACCTCCATCAACAGCTCGGGTGAACCGCCCACCTTCTCCGCCACCGTCGTCGCCTCGGCCATCGCCTGGATCGCGTTGGCGATCAGATAGTTTCCGAGGATCTTGACGACGTTGGCCTGCTTCGGATCGTCACCGATCCGCCACGTCCGACGCCCGATCACCGCGAGCAGCGGGGCCACCTCGTCCACCGCGGTGGGATCACCGGCGGCGAGCACCGTGAGCTCTCCCGCCTCGGCGACCTCCGCCCGGCCGAACACCGGCGCGGCGACGTAGCGGATCCCCCTCTCCCCCAATGCCGATACCGCCTCCGTCGACATCCCCGGGCTCACGGTCGCCAGGTTGACGTGCACCGAACCGGGCTGCGCGGCCTGCAGCGACGGCGCCGACAGCACCGCTTCCGCGAACGCCCGGTCGTCGGCGAGTGAGCTGAACACCACCGGCTGGTGCAGCGCATCCGACACCGCCGACACCTCGGTGGCTCCGTAGTCGACCACACCCGCAGCCCTACCGGGAGTGCGATTCCACACCTTCACCGCATGTCCGGCGCGGGCGAGATTGCGCGCCATCGGTTGCCCCATCGTGCCCATGCCCAGAAATCCGACGTCCACGACAGACTCCTCGCGATCGAGAAACGCGGTAACACGGCTCGGTCCACTGTAACGCGCGCTGCAGCGCCGAGGCTCCCCGATCGCGCGCACCCCGCGGTCAGGGCCGAACGCAGCAGTTCGGGTCCAGCACCACTCGCAGCGCGTCGAGCGCCTCGGCCTGTGCACGGTAGAAGACATTCATGCCGCGGCGGGTGCGCTCGACCATCCCGGCCTTCTTGAGCTGGCCGAGGTGATGACTGACGGTCGACTCCGCCAGGCCGACACCGGTGGCCAGGTCGCACGTACACACCTCGCCGCCGTCCGCGGTGAGCAGGATCGACATGAGCTTGATCCGGACCGGGTCGGCGAGAGCCTTCAGCCGCAGTGCGAGTTGCAGCGCCGCCTCGTCGCCCATCGGGCCCGCCGAGACGGGAGCGCAGCAGATCGGGGCACTGACATCGACCATCGGCAGCGTCTTGGGCATGACAACGATCGTAACCACTTACTTGACTTATGTCGAAAAGATGGGCACTCTCGAAGTCGGTAATTCGATATATGTCGCATAAGTGGAGGCTGTCATGTCACGCGCCCAGCTCGCTCTCAACGTCGACGACCTGCAGGAGGCGATCACGTTCTACTCCAAGCTGTTCGGCACCGAGCCCGCGAAGGTCAAGCCCGGCTACGCGAACTTCGCGATCGCCGAACCCCCTCTCAAGCTGGTACTGCTCGAAAATCCGGGCAAGGGCGGCACCCTCAACCACCTGGGCGTCGAGGTCGAGTCCAGCACCAAGGTTCACGAGGAGATCGCCCGACTGACCGGCGAGGGCCTGTTCACCGACGAGGAGATCGGCACCACCTGCTGTTTCGCCACGCAAGACAAGGTGTGGGTCACCGGTCCGGCGGGCGAGAAGTGGGAGGTCTACACGGTCCTCGCCGACTCGGACACCTTCGGCTCGAGCCCGCAGCATCCGTCCAGCACCGACAGCGGGGTGTGCTGCGGCACCTCTGCCGACGAGGCGCCGGCTGGCGAATCCTCCTGTTGCTGAACACGTATCGGACCGGATCGCATCACCGCCGGTTTCCCTGGACCTAGCGGACCTTCTCGAGTTCGTCGAGGCATCGCTCGGCTCGGCTCACGATCTCGTCGATCAACTCGGCCACACTCGGAAGATCGTCGATCATTCCGACCACTTGACCGGAGGCGAGGACGCCCGCGCGAGCGTTGCCCTCGACTAGTCCTGCCCGCAACAGCATCGGACTGTTCGCCGACATCATCAGCTGGGACAGGGTGCGATCACCGGATCGCACCATAGTGAGGCCTTCGGCGATCATCGATCGCCACGAGATGCCGGTCAGCTTCCGGAACCTGACGGTGTTTACGGCCGCGTGCGCCAACGTGCGGACGCCCCGGGTGCGTTCCAGTGCATCGACGAGTTCGGTGCGCAACACCCGGTGCGGGATCCCGTCGACCTTCGTCGTGACGACGGTGTCATTCAGCCCACGGGCCAGATACTCCCGTTTCACGGACTCCGGGACGGTGCTCTCCTTCGTCAGCAGGAATCGCGTCCCCATCGCGATACCCGAAGCACCGCAGGCCAACGCGGACGCGAGACCGCGGCCGTCGAAGAAGCCTCCCGAAGCAATCACCGGTATGTCCACGGCATCCAGCACCGAGGGCAACAGAAGGCTGGTGGCGACACCACCTGTGTGGCCACCACCCTCGCCGCCCTGCACGATCACCGCATCTGCACCCCAACGCGCCACCTTCTCGGCGTGGCGCGCGGCGCCGACGGACGGAATCACCACCACGCCGGCCTCTTTGAACCGAGCGATCATCTCCTCGCGCGGGGCCAACGCGAACGACGCGACCCGCACGCCCTCGCGGATGATCAGGTCGACCCGCTTCTGTGCATCCTCGGCGTCGGCGCGCAGATTGACACCGAACGGAGCATCGGTGCGCGCCTTGACATCCCGGATCGCCGTGGCCAGTTCGTCGTAGGTCATCGTCGCCGACGCGAGAATGCCGAGCCCGCCGGCCCGAGCGGTCGCGGTGACCAGTCGGGATCCGGACACCCACCCCATGCCGGTCTGCACGACCGGATGCTCGACGCCGACCAGTTCGGTGATCCTCGTCTTCAGTGTCACGACCGCGCCCCCTCAGCCACCCGAACGCGCGCGTCCGACCCGATCACGACTGCACGGACAAGCGTGAGCATCCCATCCCCCTCGATCTCCCAAAGCAAGCACTTGCTTGGTAAGGTAGCAGAGGTTTGGTTGCGCACCGGGATCAATGGACGACTTGGGCTATTCCGGAAGCAGTTCGGCGATCAGCGCCTCGACCCGGGCCCGAATCTCGTCGCGGATCGGACGCACCGCGTCCACGCCCTGCCCGGCCGGGTCGTCGAGCGTCCAGTCGCGGTAGCTGACACCGGGGAACACCGGGCAGGTGTCGCCGCACCCCATCGTGATCACGACGTCGGAGGACTCGACGGCGTCGGGCGTGAGAATCTTCGGGCTCTGCCGCGAGATGTCGATGCCGACCTCGGCCATCGCCTGGACGGCAGCGGGATTGACCGACTCGGCTGGAGCCGAGCCCGCCGACCGCACCTCGATCCTGTCCCCCGCCAGGTAGACGAGGAACGCTGCGGCCATCTGTGATCTTCCGGCGTTGTGGACGCAGACGAACAACACATTCGGGGTCGTGGACACGAATCAGGACTCCTTCCGGGCTGCTGCGGGCACGTGCCCCGCGAAACGTGTGCGGAGCGCGAGGGACACGTAGACGAGGCCGACCAGCACGGGCACCTCGATCAGAGGCCCCACGACACCGGCCAGCGCCTGACCGGACGACGCCCCGTACGTCGCGATGGCCACGGCGATGGCGAGCTCGAAGTTGTTGCCGGCAGCGGTGAACGCGAGCGTGGTGGTGCGCTCGTAGCCGAGACCCATCGCGGCACCGAGGGCGTAGCCGCCGCCCCACATGATCGCGAAGTAGGCGAGCAGCGGGATCGCGATCCGCACGACGTCCAGGGGCCGGGAGGTGATCTGGTCGCCCTGCAGCGCGAAGAGGATCACGATGGTGAACAGCAGACCGTAGAGGGCCCACGGGCCGATCTTCGGCAGGAACGTCGACTCGTACCAGTCGCGGCCCTTGGCCTTCTCCCCGAAGTGGCGGGTGAGGAACCCGGCGAGCAGCGGGATGCCCAGGAAGATCAGCACCGACTTCGCGATCTGCCACGGCGAGGTGTCGATCGTGGTCTGCTCGAGTCCCAGCCAGCCGGGCAGGACCGAGAGGTAGAACCAGCCCAGGACGGCGAACATGAGCACCTGGAACACCGAGTTGATCGCGACCAGGACGGCGGCGGCCTCGCGGTCACCGCAGGCGAGGTCGTTCCAGATGATGACCATTGCGATGCACCGGGCGAGTCCGACGATGATCAGGCCCGTCCGGTACTCGGGCAGGTCGGGCAGCAGCAGCCAGGCGAGGGCGAACATCAGCGCCGGCCCGACGACCCAGTTGAGGACCAGCGAGCCGATAAGCATCTTGCGGTCGCCGGTCACGGTGTCGAGGCGGTCGTAGCGCACCTTCGCGAGCACCGGGTACATCATGATCAGCAGGCCGAGCGCGATCGGCAGCGAGATCCCGTCGATCTCGACGGCGCTCAGCGCGTCGCCGAGCCCGGGGATCATCCGGCCCAGCAGCAGGCCGACGACCATCGCGACGCCGATCCACACCGGCAGGAAACGATCCAGCGTCGAGAGCCTGCCGACCACGGCGGGCTGCGGGACGCTGGAAGCCCCGCTCACGCCGTGACCTCCGCACAAGCCCGCGACGGCCCACCCTGCGCCACGAGTACCTCCGACAGCTGCCGCAGCGCAGCGGGAATCACCCAGTAGTACACCCACGTTCCGCGGCGTTCGCAATCGAGCAGCCCCGCCTCGCGCAGCACCTTGAGATGGTGCGAGATGGTCGGCTGCGACAGGTCGAACGTATCGGAGATGTCGCACACGCATGCCTCGCCGCCGGCGTGACTGGCCACCAGGCTCAGCAACCGCAGCCGCACCGGGTCACCGAGCGCCTTGAACATACGGGCCAGGTCACCGGCCCGGTCCTCGGTCAGTGGCGTGCGCGCGAGCGGCGAACAGCATGCGTCGCCCGGATCTTGATTCGACATCCTTCAATATTGACAGATATCGAATCAGAGATTCAACCGGTCAGCGCCTGAAGTGGGGGTGGTCACGACGCCGGCGGGTACGGCAGCAGATGCAGACCCGCTCCCGGCTGTACGAACTGCTCGAGTACGAGCGCTACAACGAGTTCGATTCCGGAGTCTTCAACTTCACGCTCGGAGGGAACCAATGACGAATGCAGTCCCGACGATCCGCAAAGGCCTGGCCGGCGTCGTCGTCGACACCACCGCGATCTCCAAGGTCGTACCCGAGACCAACTCGCTGACCTACCGCGGTTACGCGGTCCAGGATCTCGCCGCGAACTGCAGCTTCGAGCAGGTCGCGTACCTCCTGTGGAAAGGCGAACTGCCCTCGGACGCCCAGCTCGAGCTGTTCTGCCAGCGTGAGCGGGCGGCCCGCCGCGCCGACCGGTCGCTGCTCTCGCTCGTGGCGAAGATGCCGGACAACTGCCATCCGATGGATGTGGTCCGCACGGCGATCAGCTTCCTCGGCGCGGAAGACCCGCAGGAGTGGGACAACTCGCCGAAGGCCAACCGCGAGAAGGCGCTTCGCATGATGGCGGTGCTGCCGACGATCGTCGCGGCCGATCACCGTCGCCGGCACGGCCTGGATCCGATCGCCCCGCACAGCCACCTCGGGTTCGCCGAGAACTTCCTGGGCATGTGCTTCGGTGAGATCCCGGAGCCGGAGATCGTGAAGGCGTTCGAGGTCTCGCTGATCCTGTACGCGGAGCACAGCTTCAACGCGTCGACCTTCGCCGCCCGCGTGGTCACCTCGACTCTGTCGGACATCTACAGCGCCGTCACCGCCGCGATCGGCACCCTCAAGGGCCCGCTGCACGGCGGTGCCAACGAGGCGGTCATGCACGACATGATCGAGATCGGTGAGCCCGAGCGCGCCGAGGCCTGGATGAGGGACAAGCTGGCCCGCAAGGAAAAGGTCATGGGCTTCGGGCACCGCGTCTACAAGAACGGCGACTCGCGCGTCCCGACGATGCGTCAGGCATTCTTCGATGTCGCCACGAAGACCGATGGCGAGAAGTGGGTCCAGATGTACGAGATCCTCGAGCGCACCATGAACGAGGCCACCGGACTCGAGCCCAATCTCGACTTCCCCACCGGGCCCGCCTACTACCTGATGGGCTTCGACATCGAGGTCTTCACCCCCGTCTTCGTGATGAGCCGCATCACCGGATGGACCGCGCACATCATCGAGCAGGGCGAGTCCAACGCCCTGATCCGACCGCTCAGCGAATACACCGGCGTGCCACAGCGCTCGGTGGTGGTCTGACCGTCGCAGCACGAGAATCGGCTCGGGGCCTGGACCGCAGTTGCGGTCCAGGCCCCGAGCCGTCCAAGCGTGTGGGACTACAGGTCCTGGCCGCGCCGTCCGACGGTGATGCCGAAGGCCAGAATTGCACCGAGCAGGGCCGCGCCGGCGGCGACGATGAAGCCGACGAAGAAGCCGTCCGAGCTGTACACCGGGCCGGCGGGACCGACGGTGATCACATGCTGGGCCAGCAGGGCGAAGCCCACCGACGACAGCATTCCGCCGAACATCGACTGGGACAGTCCGGTGAAGTTGGCACCGATCGCGCGCTGGTCGGCCGGCAGGGCCATCATCACCAGATTCGGGATGGCGGCGTAGATCATCGAGCCGAAGCCGATCAGGCCGTAGCCGAACACGACCTGCCAGGCCTGGTCCGGGGTGGTGGCGAGCAGGGCCGCGCCCAGGGCGATGAAAACCGATCCGCCGATGAGGTGCTGACGGAAGCCGATTCGCTTCGAGGTGGCGCCGACGAACACGCCGCCGAGGACGATCAGGATGCCACCGGGCAGCATCCACAGCGCCATGTCGGTGACCGACAGACCGAATCCGTAGTCCGCCGCCTCCTTGGGCGTCTGCAGCAGCATCGGGATCAGCGTCGCTGTGAGCGTCGTTGCGCCGTAGGCGATACCACCCGCGAGCAGCGTGATGCCGACCTTGCGGCTGGCCAGAACATCGATGCTGATGAGCGGCTCGGGGCAGCGACGCTCCCAGACCACCCATGCGACCGCGAAGATGACGGTGACGGCAAGCGTGCCGAGCGTCTTGCCGCTCAGCCAGCCCCAGCCGGCACCCAGCGACAGCGCCAGCATGACGGTGAACAGGGCGACCGTCAGCAGGAACGCGCCGAGCCAGTCGACCGAAACCTTTGCGCGCAGCGGAGTTTCCGGGACGAAGAACAGAGTCAGGAGGCCGCCGACGGCGCACAGAGCGAAGGAGAACCAGAAGACCGAGGACACGTCGGTGCGATCGAGCATGAAGCCCGAGATCAGCGGGGCGACGACGGTGACGACACCGACGCCGGTGTTCGCGATGCTGATGGACATCGCCTGCAGGCGGGCCGGGAAGATGTCACGGATCAGCGAGTAGCCGAGCGCGGTGAAGGCGAAGCCGACACCGGACAGGAAGCGGCCGACCAGCAGGATCGGGAAGGTCGGCGCGATGGCCGAGATGAGCGCACCGAGGCTCGCGATCGCCGCGGTCACCACGAGAATGCGCTTCTTGCCGTAGACGTCGGCCAGCTTGCCCAGGATCGGGGACGCGATAGCGGCGGCGAGAACGAGTGCAGTCATGACCCAGACGACCTGCGTCGTCGAGTACTTCACGGCAATCTTCGGCAGTGCGGGGGTGAAGAGGGCGAAGGCCAGTGCCGCCTGCTCGGTAAGCAGGACGAGGATCAGCAGAACGCGGATCCAGTACCCGGTCGAGCCGCCGGGATCACCGGCACCCCGCACGGGGGCTTCGTCGCCCTTTGAGACGGTGACTGACATTTCCTACCTACATTCCAGTCGTGTGCCCAACAGTGACCGCAAGCACGTTAGGAGGTGAGACGCGACTCACCTCCATCGTTTCCCGGTGAGCGGAAAAGTGTTCCGAATCGAAAGACGCACCCCCACCTCGCCGGGCGCCGATCGATGCCGCGCGCCGCCACCCGACCGGAAACTTCGTGCCCGCAAGTGTTTTTCGGGAATCCTGCAGGCGTGTTCCGCTGGGCCGAATCCGCTTGCACGAATCCACGACTGACGCCAGGTAACGCGCACCACACGGACTCGGTTCGCTAGTCGCGGATCCGCGCAGACTCGCCCGGGAAACGTTCACCGCACCGATCCCGAACCCGGCCGACACCCCGAGGGCCCGCGACCGTCCGGCCCAGCCGTCACCCCCTCCGAAACGAGTTCTCGCCGGCGCTGGAGCGACGCGGCGCACGCTGATACAGTCTCACCACTTGATTGAACGCTTGCTCAATCAGATCGGAACGACGCATCAATGGAGGTTCGAAGGGTCATGACGACGGCAGATGCAAGCTCCCCGATCGCAGTCATCGACCGCGTCGCGTTCCTACTGGACGCGTTCAGGGAAGCGGAACGACTGACGCTCTCGGAGCTGTCGCGTCGCACCGGGTTCCCCAGGTCCTCGACACATCGCATGCTCCTCCAGCTCGTTCGGATCGGGTGGATCCGTCGCCACGGGCATGCATACGAACTCGGCATGAAGATGCTCGAACTCGGCTCGCTGGCACAGCACCACGACCGCGTACACCAGGCAGCACTGCCCGTGCTGCACGAACTGCACAACGCCACCGGCCTCGTCGTCCACCTCGCGGTACTCGACGGATCCGACGCGCTCTACCTCGAGAAGATCGGCGGGCGATTCACGCTCTCGGTCCCCTCCCGCGTCGGCGGACGCCAGCCCGCGTACCGCACCGCGATCGGCAAGGCACTGCTCGCGAACTCGCGCGTGGATGCCGAAACCATTCTTCCCGAGTCGATTTCGGGGCCCACACAGAACTCGATCAGCGATCCGGCGCGCCTGCGGATCGAACTCGCCCGCATCCGGGAGCAGAGCATCGCGCACGATCGCGACGAGACGACCATCGGAGTCTCCTGTGTCGCAGCAGCTATCGGAGACGGTAAGAACGCGGTCGGTGCGATCTCGGTGTGCGGACCGACCAAGGGCATGAACAGCTCGGCACTCGTCGCACCGGTGCGGATGGCCGCGCTCGCGACATGGCGGCACATGACCAGCAGCCGCACGCTGCGACCCATCCCCGCCTGACCGACCACCCTCAGTTGTCATTCGCCCGCCGGCGAGGGTGATTTCACGCCGAGACAGCAGCGACGACGCTGTCGGGAATGACGATCGCGCGTTTGAGAATCTTCCCGGTGGCGCCCTTGGACAGTTCATCGACCAGCCAGATGTGGCGCGGATACTTGTAGGGGGCGACGCGCTCGCGGACGAAGGTCCGCAGTTCCTCGGGCGTAGTTCGCGAGCCGGGCCGAAGTACGACGGCAGCACCGACCTCTTCGCCCAGGGCGTGTGCGGGAATGCCCATGACGGCAGCCATTTCGACGTCGGGGTGTTCGTAGAGGACTTCTTCGATTTCGCGTGGATAGATGTTGAATCCGCCGCGGATGATCAGGTCCTTCTTCCGGTCCATGATCCAGTAATAGCCGTCGGAGTCGACCCGGCCGAGGTCGCCTGTCCGGAACCAGCCGTCCGAGAGCACTGCTGCGGTGGCGGCGGGCTGACGCCAGTAGCCCTTCATCACGTTGTGGCCGTGCACCGCGATTTCTCCGACCTCCCCAACGCCCAGTTCACGCCCGTCGTCGCCGAGCACACACATGCTGATGCCGGCGATCGGCGTACCGATACTGCCTGCTTTGCGCAGCGCATCCGGATGGCTGAAGCACGCCACCGGCGAGGTCTCCGACAGCCCCCAGCCTTCGAGGATCACCGTGTCGAACTGCTCCTCGAAGGCGTGCAGTGTCTCCACCGGCAGCGCCGCGCCGCCGGACACGCAGACCCGTAGCGCGCTCAGGTCGTAGTCGCCACGATCGGGATGCGCGAGCAGCGCGGCGTACATGGTCGGCACGGCGGCGAAGACGGTGACGCGGTCCCGGGTCAGGACCTGCAGTGCATCGGTGGCGTCGAAACGGGGCAGAAGAGTGAGGCATGCGCCGTGAGCGATGGCCGAGGTCAGGGTTACGGTCTGCCCGAACGCGTGGAACAACGGCAAGCCTCCGAACACGACATCGTCCTCGGTCAGCTGCAGCAGGCTGGTACTCGTGACCTCTTGATTGCGCATGAGGTTGCAATGGGAGAGCTCAGCGCCTTTCGGCTTGCCGGTGGTGCCCGAGGTGTAGAGGATGACCGCGGTGTCCGACGGATCTCGGAGCGCAACGGCGCACTGATGCTCCTGCACCGGCGACCGGTTCACGAATGAATCCGGATGCACCGTCAGGCATTCGACGTCAGCGAGTGCCGCACCGGGGATCGATTCGGCGGCGTCGTGCCAGGCGAGCAACAGCGCTGCGGTGCTGTCGGCGAGTTGGTGGGCGACTTCGCGGGGTTTGAGCAGCGGATTCATCGGTACCACGATCGCGCCGGATCGCAGGATCGCGTAATAGGCGATCGCGAACATCGGAACATTCGGCACCATCATCGCGACGCGCTCGCCCGACCGAACCCCGCGCTCGCGCAGTTCGAGCGCCAGTGCGGCGCTGGCTGTCTCCAATTCGGCGTAGGTGAGTTGCTGCTCGCCGCAGATCACCGCGATCCGGTCTGGATGCCGTCGGGCCGAGTCCGTCAGCGTGGTTGCCAGATTCGTCACTTAATCTCCCTGCCGATCGATCGGTTGTCGCTGAGAATCGCCTAACTATCGATCCATCTCGCGTACGATGTCAACCGATCGATCGGTAGGCAACCGGTCGGAGCAGAACGAAGGAGTCCGAGGTGGATATGTCAGTGTGGAAACCGCGGCGGGTGGCATCAGTGCCCGTGGAACTACCCGAGGGCGTCGCGTCTGCCGGAACGCGGGGGACGATACTTCGAGCCGCGCTGGCACTCTTCGCCGAATCCGGATACAGCGCGGTATCCATCCGCAAGATCGCCAACCAGGTCGGGATCACCTCGGCGAGCCTGTACGCGCACTACCGATCCAAGGAACAGATCCTGGCGGAGTTGGTGCTGATCGGGCACCGCGAGCTGCACGCACGGCTGACGAACGCACTCGCTGCCGCCGAGCCCACAGCGGTGGCCCAGCTGTCGGCGCTGGTACGCGCGCATGTGCTGCTGCACACCGATTTCCCCCTGCTGGCCGTGGTGACGAACTCAGAGCTACACGCGCTACCGGAGGAAGTGGCCGCGCCCGCTTTGGAATTGCGGTCATCGTGCAGCCGACTGCTGGTCGATGCGCTCGAAATCGGCGTCGCCGAAGGCGTCTTCCGAATCGAGAACCTCCAACTGGGTGCGATAGCCATCGGCGGGATGGCCATGCAGGTAGCTCAGTGGTTCGGGCCGGACGAGCCGTTCACCCCGGACGAGGTGGCCGACAATTATGTGCGTTACGCCCTGCGCATCGCCGGAGCGGACGAAGGAGCAGTGCGATGACACGCGCCGCGCAGAGTGCTGTCGTCACCACCACCGACGGAGCGGTACGCGGCCGGACGGATCCGACCACGGGTGTGGTCTCCTTCAAGGGAATTCCCTACGCAGCTGCACCGGTCGGTGCACGCCGGTTCGCTCCACCCCAGCTATGTCCCAGGTGGGACGGAGCGCGAGACGCGAGCGAGTACGGACCCACCGCACCGGCCTCCCCCTATGCACCTCCCTATGATGCGCTGATTTCCGAAGTGTTCATCCCGGGCGAGGACTACCTGAACCTCAATGTGTGGACACCGGATCCGAACGGCACGGCGCCGGTGATGGTATGGATCCACGGTGGTGCGTTCACCAACGGCTCCGGTTCGACCACCGCCTACGACGGCACCGCATTCGCCCGCGACGGTGTCGTGCTGGTGACCATCAACTACCGGCTCGGCGTCGACGGGTTCGGACAGCTACGCGGGCAGGTCACGAATCTCGGCCTGCGCGACCAGATCGCGGCGTTGCGCTGGGTTCGCGACAATATCGCAGCGTTCGGCGGCGACCCCACGGCTGTGACGGTATTCGGCGAATCCGCCGGCGCCATGAGCATCGGAGCGCTACTCGCCTCCCCACCAGCCGAAGGCTTGTTCCAGCGCGCAATCCTGCAGAGTGGCGCGGCCCACCACACGATACGGCCCGAGACCGCCGAGCGGATCTCGGAAGAACTGGCTTCCCTGCTGGGGATTTCGCCAACCCAGGAAGCCCTCGCCGCTGTGCCCGCGGACCGGGTGCTGGCCGCCCAGCAACAGTTGCGGGCCGCGGTGTCAGCCGACCCGAATCCGCAACGGTGGGGTGAGGTGACGCGAAACCTCATGCCGTTCGAGCCCGTGGTGGACGGCGAAGTGCTCCCGGTAACGCCGCCCGAAGCGATAGCGGACGGCGCGGGCGGCGACGTCGACGTGCTGATCGGATGCAACACCGAGGAGTTCCGCTACTTCCTGGTTCCGGTCGGCGCGATCGACGCGGTCACAGCCGAGCTGACGCATGGCGCGGTTGCCGCGTACGGGCTCGACCCCGATGTCGCACTGCCGGTTTACCGAGAAGCCGATCCGAATGCAGGTCCCGGAGACCTACTCGCGGCCGTCGGCACCGACTGGTTCTACCGGATACCCGCCATCCGGCTGGCAGAGGCACATGCCGACAACGGCCGGGGACGCACCTACGCCTACGAATTCGCTTGGCAACCACCGACCTTCGATGGCCGACTGGGCGCTTGCCATACCGCCGAGATCCCGTTCGTCTTCGACAACCTCGGCCTCGAGGGGTTCGAGAACGTGGTGGGAGCACGCCCGCCGCAGGATTTGGCCGACACCATGCACGCCGCGTGGATCGCATTCGCGACACACGGTGATCCCGGCTGGGCGCCTTACACCGTTCGTGACCGAGCAACTATGCGCTTCGATACCGTCTCCGCCGTGCAGACGGATCCGCATGCACAGCGACGGCAATTGTGGAGCGGCATCCGGTGACCACGGCTGCCTGATCGAAGCGGATGTCACCCCGCCGAAGGCCATGCCTTCGACGGGGTGACATCCGCCATGCGCAGCGCACACAGTGCCTCCAGCGCGGGACTCGACCGTCAGCCCGGGATCTGCCGGGCCAGATCGTTGCGGTCGAAGTCCGAGAACTGCTGGGTGTCAGTGCAGTACCCGCAGCTCGCTCCGAAGAACTCGGTGCGGGCGTTCGGATCGTCGAGTAGCCAGTACCGCAGCCACGCCGTGCTCGGTCCGCGCATATCGCCGCCGGTGATCGATGTGCCGAAGTGCGTAGCGTCGCGCAGTTCCAGATACTCGGCGGGCACGTGGTCGGCGTCCTCGTACATCGCCCGCACCACTGCCGGCCAGACGATTGCGTCGGCCTCACCTGCGAGATAGAGAACGGGCTCGTCGATGAGGTCGACATCGTTGAGCGGGCCCGGCTGGATCGCGACGGCAGTGTCGACGCGGTCGTCGATCGCGGCATTGATCGCCGCCGAACCGCCCTGTGAATGCCCTACCGCACCAATGTGTTCCAGGTCGACCTTGCCGAAGAAGACACTCGATGGGTTGGCTGCCTTGCCTGCGATGAGGTCAATTCCCGACCGCATGGTGACGGCGAAGTTGCTCGCCGGGGTATTGGCGGCGACCACGATGAATCCGTGGCTGGCGTAGTGGCGCAACAACGAGGCGTACGCACCGGGGAGCACGCCGGTCCCGTTCCCCCAAATCACCACGGGGTGCTTCTCGCCGCGTGCGCCGAGCTCACCCGGGTAGTACAGAGTATGTACCAGCCCGATCGAGACGTTCGGCGTGTACGGCCCTGCACCCGCCCAGTCGTGCCCGACGCTCGGGATGCCGGGCGCCTCGGCGGCAGCCGTTCCGGCCGGGCCCGTGAGCCCGAGTGTCGCGCACAGCGCAACCGTCGCTGCAGCATTCGCAAACAGTTTGAGGGATTCTCGCATGAAGGTCTACCTTTCGAATTTGATCGGCACGGTCAGTCGGCGAGACTGGACCGCATACGAATTGAGTCCACATCCACCCGACGGGTAGCGAGGTAGATGAAACCCGCGGTCAGTGCGAGCATCAACGGCACCAGGTAGAGCGCGGAGTTGAGACCCTGGCCTGCGAACTGCGCGACGCCCTGCACGCCGGCGCTGTGTGCCGCACGTTCGGCGAACCAGTCGGAGATGCCGCCGACCACAACCGGTCCGGCAAATCCTCCGAGTAGGTACATCGCGGCGAAGAACAACGCGGTTGCGGTGGCACGTAGCTGCGGAACGACAACGTCGTGAATCGCGGGATACACGCTGATGTAGAAGCCGTAGGCGAGCAGCCAGCCGAGCGAGAACAGCAGGGCGAACAGGAATACGCTGCCGCCGTTCTGCATCAGCGCCAACGCGGTGAGCGGCGCCGCGACGGCGCTGGCGACGACGCCGATCATCAGCCGGGACCGCGGAGAGGTGGCCGAGGCCCGGTCGGCGTAGCGAGCCCCGAGCAGCAGGCCGAACAACCCGGTGAGCCCGACGATGACGCCGGTGACGACGGCCGCGGACGTCAGTTTCAGTTCGTACTGTCGCATCAGGAGCGGGACTGTGAAGGAGTTGACCGCATAGGCCGCGAAGTTGAAGGTCAGGCCGGCGAGGATCAGCCAGCGCAGGGTCGGGATCGACAGCAGGAGGCGGATCGGACGCCGAATCGCGCCTGATTCGGTGATCGAGACCTGCTCAGCACCACCGCGTTCGGGATCGCGCATCCGAAGCATCACGAGCGCGAGGATGACGCCCGGGACCGCGGCGACGAAGAACGGTGCCCGCCACGAGTCGAAGGCCTCGGCGATCCTGCCGACCGTGAAGTAGGCGAGCATCAGCCCCATCGGGAGTCCCAGCATGAAGATACCGACGGCACGAGAACGCCTATCGGCCTGATAGAGGTCGCCGATCATCGAGTTCGCGGCTGGGGTGAAGGCGGCCTCTCCGACACCGACGCCGAGTCGGACGAGGACAAAGAGCATGTAGTTGCCAGCGGCCCCGGTGGCTGCGGTCAGACCACTCCACACAAGCAGTCCGACACCGATGATCCCCGGGCGGTTTCCGCGGTCGGCAAGGCGCCCGAGTGGCAGTCCCGCGATCGCGTACACAACGGTGAAGGCTGACGTGATCAGGCCCAACTGCAAGTCACTGAGGGCGAATTCGTGCTTGATCGGCTCGGCGACGACCGAAGGGATCGACCGGTCGAAGAAGTTGAGGAGGTTGGCGAGGAACAGGGCGACCAGCGCCCCGCTGAGTATTGTGGTGCGGCCGGTGTCCGGGGCAGGGGCGCCCGTCACGGTTCGAGGCAGCGACATGGGAGTCCTCAGTGTCGAAGGGGAAGGGTGGCGTGTAGGCCGAAAGGGCGGATCAGCGGATCTGTTCGGCGACGTAGGCGCCGATCGCCTGCATACCCAGTGCGGTCGGGTGCAGTGGTACAGCGGATTCAGCGGGCACGACGCCGGCATAGTGCGCCCGGCTCACGTCGGCGCAGATGTCGTGCCCGGAGGTCACCGTTCGGATATCGACGAATGCCATTGCACGGGAACGTGCCTGGGCCGCCATGGCATCGTCGACGGAATCGATGACGTTCTGCAGGTAGTCAGCGCCGCGCGGCCACATCGGTTGCCGGTCTGGGCATCCACCCGGGGGCGTGTAGGTGCCGTAGCCGACGACGACGATCTCGGCGTTCGGCGCGTGTGCCCGGATCTCGTCGAGCGCCGTTCCCCACTGCGGGGCGACCTGGTCGACGAGCGGGCGCTGCTGGTCGACACCACCGGCGGTGAACGCGTCTGCACACGAGGTGCCGTACCGCTCCGGAAGCGGATTGAGGCAGCAGGGTGCAGTGGTGACCAGATTGATGTCGTTGGCGCCGATGGTGACGGTGACGAGGTCGGTGTCCGCGCTCAGCGCTTCTAGCTGGATCAAGGAACGCACGGCGGACACCTCCTTCGGTCGGCGGGCAGGCTCACTGTGGTCGGACTTGTCGATTTCGGAGTGATGCGTATTACATATTCACCGGAAAGCGACAGGTCGTCGTTGTTTGAGCAAACCGACTATCGGAGGAGTGTTGTGCCTGTGGACAAACCCATCGCCATCGGTGGCCGACCGATAGCCGATCAGCTCGCCCAGCGCACCCACACAATCGTGGCGGCGACGGTCGAGTTGGTATGGAGGCAGGTGCCGTTCTATCGGTCACTGCCCGAAGAAGCAGTACGCAGCGACATCACGGCGATCATCCGGTGCAACTTCGAGGTACTCATCGCGAGCCTGCGGTCGTTGCAGACGACGGACGACGAGGGATTGATGCGGATCCGCGCGTCGGCGCAGCGGCGGGCAGAGGAACTGGTTCCGCTCGCGGAGGTGCTGCACGCGTATCACCTCGCTGTCGATCACTGGTGGAAAGTGATCGGTGACCTCGCCGGCCCCGAGGACACCACTGACCTGTCGCGGGCCGGAACGCTGCTGCACAGGCACCTGCTGGCAGCGACAGCCGCGGTGCTGGCAGGATACGGCTCCGATCCAGCGGTTCACGGCGAGGAGGACTCAGCGCGACGAGACTTGTTCCTGGAGTTGACGTCCGGCCCGAATACCACGGGGCCAGCGGAACGGTTCGGTATCGACCTTCCCCGCTTGTACTGGGTGCTGTCGCTCCACGTCGAACCCCATCCGGACGAGCGGTCGGCCGGTATCGACGCGGTGGTGGCAGAACGTCGTAAGGTTCGGCGATTACAGCGCGAGTTGGACAACGTCGGCCGCGACAACGCGTTGAGCATGCTCACGAGCAGTGGCGGCGGTGTCCTGATCCCGATTCTCGAGCCCACCCCTGGGGTGGACGACTGGCAGGACAGCGCACAGTACGCGCAACTGAGTCGGAACCTGCGGGACATGGAGCGGACGATCGGTGCCGCGGTCCTGACGGCAGTGTCGGTGGCAGCACCACAGGAAGTGCCACAGGCATACGAGCAGACTCGAGAGATCCTCGACGTCGCCCGCCGATGCGGGCGCGGCAACGGCACCGTGCGACTCCGGGACGTCGCGCTCGAATATCAGCTCACCCGGCCGAGCGCAGCGACGCCGCTGCTGGCAGACCTTCTGTCACCGTTGCAGTCCAACCCGGTCGTGCTCGAAACGCTGGAGTCCTACCTCGACACCGGCTGCGACCGCTCCGCTGCGGCCGCTGCGTTGCACGTACACCCGAACACGGTGGCCTACAGGCTGCGAAAAGTCGCTACCCTCACCGGCTTGGACGTCGGGACAGCACCCGACCTGGTGCGTCTCGTTGCGGCGGTGGCGGCGAGACGGGCGACGGATGCGACTCAGACGGCTCGGGTTTCGAGAACCGCACCCTCGCTGTAGATCTTCACCGCTCCCCCAGCGAACCTGAAAACTCCTGTGCCCCTACCGAACAATTCGGCAGGGGCACAGGCGTTGCAGTCGGCAGACCTAGACGTCCGCGACCAGCTCGACGGGCTTGACGCCCTTCGCGACGTTGTCCGCGACCACGTCACGCCAGTTCTCCTGTGCGCGGGTGGTGTCGACCTCGAACTCGAACCGCTTGGTCATGTCCTCGGTGAC
This sequence comes from Rhodococcus sp. AG1013, assembly GCF_003350365.1. NCBI lineage: Bacteria > Bacillati > Actinomycetota > Actinomycetes > Mycobacteriales > Nocardiaceae > Rhodococcus > Rhodococcus sp. AG1013. Next base: position 192,961 of record NZ_QQAT01000006.1, on the reverse strand, counting down.
GTCCTCGACGTCGACGTAGAACTGCTGGTACCAGCGACGCAGCTGGTAGACCGGGCCGTCTTCCTCGGTCAGCAGCGGGTTCTCGATCCGGCTCTTGTGGTTCCAGATCGCGATGTCCTGCTTGAACTGGTGCTCGACGCCCTCGGTGAACTGCTCCGCCATCGCCTTGGCGTCCTCGTCCGACAGACCCTCGGTCCGCTTGACGACGGTGCCCCACTGCAGCAGGAACGAGTTGTTCGTGATCGGGTAGTGGCAGTTCGCAAGCTTGGTCTCGACCTTGATGTCGCCGGCAACCGTGTAGACGGTGTCCAGCATGAAGGACGGACCGAAGTACGAAGCGTCCGAGATCGTCTCGGCCTCGGCCATACCCAGCTGGACGCCGGTCTGGATGTCGTCACGACCACCCGAGCGCATCACCTGGGTCGCGACGTGACCCTCGAAGATGTTCTTGAAGTAGGTCGGGATCTGGAAGTGCACGTAGAAGAAGTGCGCCATGTCCACCACGTTGTCGACGATCTCGCGGCAGTGCGAGCCCTCGACGTAGTAGGTGTTCCAGCTCCAGTCGCTCCAGCCGCCCTCGTCGAAGCCCTCGATCTGCGGGATCGTGACGTCGGTCGGCGGCGGGTTGCCCTGCGGGTCGTTGTACACGAAGAACAGGCCGTTGCGCTCGAGCTTGACCCACGCCTTGGTCTTGGCGACCGGGGGAACGCGGCGAGCGTAGGGGATCTCCGTGCACTTGCCCTTGCCGTTCCAACGCCAGTCGTGGAACGGGCAGGCGATGTTGTCGCCCTTGATCTCACCCATCGCGAGGTTGCCACCCATGTGACGGCAGAACGCGTCGAGAACCTGGAGCTCGCCCTTGCTGTCCTCGAACACGACCAGGTCGGTGCCGAAGATCTTGACCTGGTGCGGCTTCCCGTCGCGGAAATCCTTGGCACGGCCGATGCAGTGCCAGCCACGCGCGAAACGATCGGGGTTCTTGCCCGCCTCGATCTCCCGAACCTCGACGTCGTCGGCGATCTCGGTCATCTTGCCTCCTCAAATGATGTGTTCGCGTGCTCGCCCTTGTGCAAGCCGCATGAAAACCCCCGGAACCACAGAGAATCTGGTTCCGATGACTAGGTGTACGAGCGGACTTCCTGCGTCGATCCCGCGACCGGCACGGTGCGGTAGGACTCCGCGATGGTGCCGTTCTCGACCGCCTCGTCGATGGTGTTACGCAGCGAGTAGCACGTGCGGACGTACATGCTGTGCACGCCCTTCTCGGCCTGTGCGCGGAACTCGGCGCAGTTGCTCTCCGCGTCGTCGACCCACTGGGTACTGGTGTGAGTCGGACTGAACTTCTCGACGAGTACCCGGTTACCGCACGATCCACATTCGATCGGTTGCATTGTGCGACCTTTCCGTTGGAACTGTATTCAGCGAGCGTACGAGTAGGCAGTGCGCTCTTCCTGGTCCATTTCCGTTGAGCGGTAAAGAATTCGACCGATCATCACCTCAGGAAAGCCTGTCCTCCGTCCACCGGCAGCGAATGGCCGGTGATGTACCGCGCGGAGGCGCTGCACAGGAACACCACAGCCGGCCCGATATCGGTTTCGGCGTCGCCCAGACGCCCCAGCGGCACGCTCCGGAGGTACTCGCCGTACGCCTCCGGATTGAGATCGGCCCACTCGTCCATCAGGGGCGTCGACGCCAGCGGCAGGATGGCGTTGACGCGGATGCCGTCGGCGCCCCACTCGCAGGCTGCCGTCCGGGTGAGCACCCGGACGGCCTCCTTCGCCGCGGCGTACGCGCCTGTCCCGGTGGGATCCCACTTCAGCCCGGCTGCCGACCCCAGGTTGACGATCGACCCACGGCCCTTCAGGTGCGGGTGGCACGCCCGCATCATCCGCAGGGTTGCCAGCGGTCCCGAGTTCATGCTGCCGTGGTAGTCGTCTTCACTGACCTCGAGCAGCGTGCCGTGCGCCGGCGTCTGGGCATTGTTCACCAGAATCGACAGGCTTCCGTACCGCGCCACCACGTCGGCGACCACGGCGTCGATCTGTTCGGGGTCGGTGACGTCGCACCGGAAGGCGACCGCGTCGCCTCCCCTGCGGACGATCTCGTCGGCGGTGTCGGCCACCTTGGACAGGGTCCGGCCGACGACCGCGACGCGCGCGCCCTCGACCGCGAGGGCGAGCGCGATTCCCCGCCCGATCCCCTGTCCGGCGCCCGTCACCAGCGCGACGTCACCATCGAGTACACCCATCAATCACTCCCGCTGCTGCTCACTCGGTCACAAGTCGCCGATCATTGTGATCCAAGACACCGAATTGAGCAAACGCTCAATCAATGTAGGATTGCCTTGCCGGGTCGGGCGCGGGCTGTGCGGGCACAGGTAGCATGAGGCGCCTCGACCGACACAGAATCGACCCAGGTACAGGGGGAAGTCCGAATGGATCCGCAGGAACGTCGGCGTCAGATACTCGAACGTTCCGGTGAGATCTTCGCAACGAAGGGCATCTCCGCGACGACGGTCCGCGAGATCGCCGACGCGTGCGGCGTCTACTCCGGCACGCTCTACCACTACTTCCCGTCCAAGGACGCGATCGTCACCGAGATCATCCGGGTGTACGTCGACGAGCTGTACGAGAAGTGCTCCGAGGTGATCGGCCAGGGCCTTCCGCCGATCGAGCGGCTCGAGGCCCTCGTCCTGGTCGCGATCGACTCCGCCGAGAACCACCGTCACGCGACCGCGATCTGGCAGGTCGAGACGGACTACATGCGCGATCAGATGCTCGAGGCCAGCCTCGACGACAAGGGCGATTTCGCGGCGACGTTATGGCTGCAGTGCATCGAGGAGGCGCAGGCGTCGGGCGATCTCCGCAGCGACGTCGAGTCCGCGACCTTCTACCAGCTGATGCGCGACGCGGTGTGGCTCACCAGCCGGTGGTTCCGGAAGTCCCCGACGAAGTCGAATGCACAGTTCGCACACGAGATCACGTCGATCTTCATCGACGGACTGCGGGTCCGTTAGACACACGAAGGGGCGGTACAGGCGAATCGAATTCGCCTGTACCGCCCCTTCTTCTACCGCGATCAGCTCACGACGAGGTCCAGCTCGTCGTCCGCGACGGTCACGGTGATCCGTCCACCCGTGTCGAGCACGTCGTCCAGCAGCAGATCGGCGATGCGATCGTCGACCTCCCGGGCTATGGTCCGGCGCAGCGGCCGCGCACCGAACTCGGGCTGGTGCCCGTGCTCGGCAATCCAGTCCACCGCATCGGGTGTGAACTCGATGTCGATGTCCTTGGCCCGCAGCCGATCACGGCTCTCGCTCAGCAGTAGATCGGTGATCCGGTGCAACTGCTGTGCCTCGAGCTTCCGGAAGATCACGATCTCGTCGATCCGGTTGAGGAACTCCGGCCGGAAGGACTCCCGAAGGCGCCCCATCACCCTGTCGCGCAACGGCTTCTCGGCCGCGGCGGCGTCACCGGTGGTGAAGCCGAGCGCCCCGCCCTTGCTCGAGATGATGTCCGAGCCGAGGTTGCTGGTCATGATCAGGACGGTGTTCTTGAAGTCCACCGTCCGACCCTGGCCGTCGGTCAGCCGGCCGTCGTCGAGCACCTGCAGCAGGACGTTGAACACGTCCGGGTGCGCCTTCTCGATCTCGTCGAGCAGGATCACCGAGTACGGGTGCCGGCGCACCTGTTCGGTGAGCTGACCGGCCTCGCCGTAGCCGACGTACCCCGGAGGGGCGCCGACCAGTCGGCTCGCGGTGTGCCGCTCGCCGAACTCGCTCATGTCGAGCCGCAGCATCTTGCTCTCGTCACCGAACAGCGACTGCGCCAACGCCTTCGCGAGCTCGGTCTTGCCGACGCCGGTGGGCCCCAGGAACAGGAAGCTGCCGACGGGCCGACGCGGATCGCCCATGCCGGTCCGGCTGCGGCGCACCGCGCGCGCGATGGCCTTGACCGCGTCCTCCTGGCCGACGACCCGCTGGTGCAGCTCGTCCTCCAGCCGGCGCAGACGCTCCTTCTCCTTCTGCGTCATCTGGCTGGCCGGGATACCGGTGGCCCGGGCGACCACCTCGGCGATATCCTCGGCCGTCACGGCCGGAATCTCCGTCGCGACGGGTTCGCCGTCACGAGCCTCCGCCAGCCGCTTCTCCACACCCGCGATCTCGTCCCGCAGCTGCGACGCACGCTCGTACTGCTCGGCCTGCACCGCGCTGTCCTTGTCCTGTTCGAGCCGAGCGATCCGCTGCTGCAGCGCCTTCGCATCCGGATTGGATGCGCCGAGCTGCAGGCGCTTTCGCGCGCCCGCCTGGTCGAGGAGGTCGATCGCCTTGTCCGGCAGGAACCGGTCGGCGATGTATCGCGACGACAACTCGACCGCGGCGGTGATGGCCTCGTCGGTGTAGCGGACACGGTGATGCTCCTCGTACCGCTCCCGCAGGCCCGTCAGGATCGCCTCGGCGTCCTCGGGACTCGGCTCGTTCACCGTCACCGGCTGGAAGCGTCGTTCGAGGGCCGAGTCCTTCTCGATGTGCTTGCGGTACTCGTCGAGCGTGGTGGCGCCGACGATGTGCAGGTCACCCCGGGCCAGCTTGGGCTTGAGGATGTTCCCGGCGTCCATCGCACCCTCACCGCCGGCACCCGCACCCACGATGGTGTGGATCTCGTCGATGAAGACGATGACCTGGCCGTTCTGCGCGACGATCTCGTCGACGGCCTTGGTCAGCCGCTCCTCGAAGTCGCCGCGGTAGCGGGTACCGGAGAGCATGCCCGCCAGGTCCAGCTGGACGATCCTCTTGTCTGCCAACACCTCCGGGACGTCGCCGTCCACGATGCGCTGCGCCAGCCCCTCGACGACGGCGGTCTTGCCGACGCCGGCCTCGCCGACCAGCACCGGGTTGTTCTTGGTCCGGCGCGCGAGGATCTCGATGGTCTGCTCGATCTCGTCAGCACGTCCGATCACCGGGTCGACGCCGCCGGAGCGAGCGCGCTCGGTGAGATCGGTGCCGTACTTGTCCAGGGTTGGCGTGGCCGAATCCTGCTGGGGTTCGGCAGGACCCGCGTTCACAGCGGACTGCATCGACTCGGGTGTCACGCCGGCCGACGCCAGGACACGTCCGGTCGCGGAGTCCCCGTTGGAGACCAGCGACAGGAAGATGTGCTCGGGATCGATGTAGGTCGAGCCGAGTGCGCGTGCGATCTGGTGAGCGTCGAGCAGTGCCCGACGTCCCGCGGCAGTCACCGCGGGAGGGGTCGAGATCGCCTCACGGCCGCGCGGCAGGTGGGCCTCCGCAGCCTTCGAGATCGCCTCCGGGTCCCCGCCCACACGCTTCACCATGTCGCGCACCGGGTCCTTGACCGCGGCCACGTGCAGGATATGCAGTGCGTCGAGGCCCGCATCACCGCGTCCGGCCGCGTACTGCGCGGCCTCCGCCATGAGCACCTGAGCTTCGTTGCTCATGAGCCGGGTGATGTCGATGCGCCCGGGCCCCTCGGGCCCGAAGAATGCCGGCATTCGCAGCCTCCTCCAAAGTTGAGTCTTATCGACTCATGGAACATGCCTCGATCGGATTCAATTCCCGACCGTCCAGAATCTTTGGCACGAGAGCGTCCGACCACCCGCGCACACCGCACCCACCGAACCCGCCAGCCCTCTGACCTCGATGTTTCTCCACAACGACGACCGACGACCCGACGGCTGTGAGAGCCGACACACTTTCGGCTGCGCGCGGAAGTACCGTCGACCCATGGACAGGGGTCTCGCCACGGTGCCGCAGCTTCTGGGCTGCCCGCGCGGAAGGTTCTTCGCCGCCAACGTCGGCTACCTGTGCAGCGACGAGGAGCAGGTTTCTCTGCACTTTCGGCCGCGGACACACGACGCCGTGCTGGCCGTCCTCGACAAGGTCGACGTCCGGGCAGTGGCCGCACTGCCGGAAGCCGACCTCCTCGATGCGCTCGGCCTCGCGGTGGACTTCGCGCGCTACTGGCAGCCGCCGGACGAGGAGGATCTGCTGTTCGCCCACCCCGACGTCGCGGCGGCGCTGCGCCCGATCGCCCAGGCGCGCGCCCGGATCCGGCCCGTTCGCGTCCACAGCACGCCCCGGGTGTACGAGATCGGGGGTCCGGCGGACTGGGCGCACCCGGTCGACACGTATCCGTTTCCGGTACCGGCGTCGCGGCGCTCCGAGTGGTACTACACCACCGGGGAGCACCTCGACTGGTTCATCCCGGACTGGGTTGCCGTCGCCGCCGACTTCGACGCGGTGCACCTGACCGTGCACGGCTACCTCAGCACACCCGGAGTAGCGATCCCGCTGGTCGCGAACTCGGGTGCGACGGTGCTCGCCGGCTGGGACCCGGATGCCACCTTCTGGCTGCGCGACGGCGTCATCACCATCGACGACGAGCCGACCGAATGGCGCCGAACCTCGGACAGGCCGTGGGCGCCCGAGCCGAACTCGCCTTGACCTCGAGCGCACTCGAGCTTCTACCTTCGGGTCCATGAACACCCGAACCGAGGCCTCCGGTACCTGGGGTCAGCTGCTGACCGGACGACATCTCGGTGTCGCCGCCGTGCTGGCCGGAGGCGAGGCGTTGTACGCGATCAACGTCTACCTGACGAGCAGCCTGCTGCCCACCGCGATCGACGACATCGGCGGCCTCCGCTACTACGCCTGGACGTCGACCGTCTTCCTCATCGCATCGGTGTTCTCCTCCATGATCGTCAGCCGCACGCTCGCCGCCCGCGGCCCCCGCGGCGCCTACCTGATCGGCCTCGCGCTCTTCGCCTTCGGAACCGCAGTGTGCGCGCTGAGCCCGACGATGGAACTACTACTGGCCGGACGCGCCGTGCAGGGTTTCGGCGGCGGTCTGCTCGCCGGTCTCGGCTACGCGGTGATCAACTCCGCGTTGCCCCGGCACCTCTGGACCCGCGCCACCGCACTGGTTTCCACCATGTGGGGTGTCGGCACTCTGGTCGGTCCCGCCGTCGGCGGGGTGTTCGCCCAGTTCGGCGCGTGGCGCTGGGCCTTCGGTGCGCTGATCGCGTGCACCGTCGCGGTGACCGTCCTCGTACCGATGGTCCTTCCACGGCGCACGGGCGATCGCGACCGCGTCGTCGCGCCCGTGCCGGTCGTCCCGCTGGCGCTGCTCACCGCGGCAACCTTGCTGGTGAGCGTCGCCGGCCTGTTGGCCGACGCCGCGATCGCCGGTGTCGCCGTCGCCGGTGCGGTGGCGCTGGTCGTGTGGTTCGTCGCGGCGGACCGGCGCAGCCCGCACGGGGTGCTGCCACCGTCGACGTTCACCCGGTCGCCCCTGAAGTGGGTCTACCTGACCATCGCAGTCCTCGCGATGGCGTCGACGGTCGAGACATTCGTCCCGCTGTTCGGGCAGCAACTCGCGGGGTTGGCCCCCGTTGTGGCCGGATTCCTCGGTGCCGCACTGGCACTCGGCTGGACGGTGGGCGAGATTCCGAGCGCGTCGGCCGCCGCGCCTGACGTGGTCCGCCGGATCGTGCGGTCCGGACCGATCCTCGTCGCGGCCGGGCTCGCGATCATGGCGGTGGTCCTGGCCGAGCAGGCCGGCAGCGGACGCGTCGCGCTCTGGGCGGCCGGGCTGATCATCGCCGGCGCGGGCATCGGCATCGCGTGGCCGCACCTTGCGGTCGGTGCCATGAGCGCCGTGGCCGAACCCGCTGAGGGTGCCCGTGCCTCCGCCGCGATCAACACCGTGCAGTTGATCGCCAATGCATTCGGCACCGCGCTGGCCGGTGTGCTGGTAAATCTCGGCGGACAGTCCGAGCTGCGCTCGGCGCAGCTGCTGCTGTTCAGCTTCGCAGCGCTGGCACTCGTCGGCGGCGGGACCGCGTGGCGGGCCGCGCCGCGGGACGCCCGGCCGAACCGGGCGGCCCGTCGCGCCGTCGAGGCAACCGCCGGCTGATCAGCGGCGAGCGCGCGCCGCGTGCACCCGCTCCCACAGATGCCGATCGGTGCGCGGGCCGCCGTGCGTGTCGGCACCGTAGCGGGCGATCTCGGCGGCGATGTCTAGCGGACGGGTCGGCGGCTGAGCAGGAACCAACTCGTCGATTGCGAGTTCGTCCGGCACCAACCAGCACACCTCGAACTCGATGCCGTCCGGATCCTGCGCATACAGTGCCTTCGTCGAACAGTGGTTGCTGGCGCCCGTCAGCGCGCCCGCTGCGATCAATCGGTCCCGCATCTCCGCCAGGTTTGCGAGCGTGTCGACCTCCCACGCCAGGTGGTAGAGCCCGACGTTGCCCGGCGTGACGCCGCTGCTCGGGTTCGGGCTCTGGAACAGGCCCAGGTCGTGATCGTTCGCCGAGTCCGGCGCCTGCAGGAATGCCGCACCCGGGAACGCACCCGGAAGTGCCTTGAACCCCAGCACATCCTGGTAGAACGCCAGGCTGCGCTGCAGGTCCGACACGAACAGCACGGCATGGTTGAGTCGCTCGATCGCCAACGCGGTCAGCCTCCGAAGTTGTAGTTGACGCCGGTCAGTTGCTCCGACAGCGTCCACAATTGTCGTGCAACGCTCCGGTCGTGCGACTTCCGGTTCGAGGAAACCACTTTGGGATAGCCCCGCGTCTCGAACATCGACGACGGGCCGAGGTAGCTGCCGCCGATCGCGTCGGGCACCGTCGCGGCGTACAGCATCGGCAGCGCGCCCATCTCCGCGGACTGCGCGATGAACGGGTCGGCCAGGGCCATGACCCGGCTCGAGATCGACTCGGTGTGCGACTGCAGATTGGTGGACGCGTACCCCGGATGCGACGCGAGCGACTTGACGGTGGACCCCGATGCCGCCAGCCGCCGCTGCAACTCGTACGCGAACAACAGATTCGCGAGCTTCGACTGCCCGTACGCCGGCCAGCGCCGGTACGACCTGCGCTCCCAATTGAGGTCGTCGAGGTCGATGGTGCCGATCTTGTGCATCGCGCTCGACATCGTCACGACCCGGTCGCGCACCTTGTCGAGCAACAGCCCGGTCAACACGAAATGGCCGAGATGGTTGGTACCGATCTGCATCTCGAACCCGTCGACGGTGCGACGCAGCGGAACCGCCATGACCCCGGCGTTGTTCACCAGAACGTCGAGGCCGTCGACCGAGTCCGCGAACTCGCGTACCGACGCCAGGTCCGCGAGGTCGACCCTGCGAACCTCGGCGTTCTCCCCCAGTTCCGCCGCGACGGCGCTCCCCTTGTCGACGTCACGACACGCGAGCACGACGCGCGCACCGGCCTTCGCGAGCGCCTTGGCTGCCTCGGCACCCAGGCCGCTGTTCGCGCCGGTCACGACGAACGTCCGGCCCCGCTGATCGACGATGTCCCGCGTGGTCCATGTGGTCATGGCCACAGACTACGGAAATCACGATCAGCGGGGGCGGACCTACGCGTGTTGTTCTCTCACCACGCGTTGAGGGCATTCAGGATCTGCGGCCGGGCCTGCCACAGTTCGGCCGACCAGTACGGCCAGGCATGAATGCCCGTGGCGTTGAACTTGAAAGTCGCCGGGATTCCGAGAGTCATGAGTCGAACCTGGAATGCCCGCGAGGTGATCATCGAGATGAATTCGAGGCCCATGCCCATCGTGGTATTCCAGTACCCGACCGGGTCGGACGGATGGTCGTACATACCCGGGATTCCGCTGCCCGCCGAGACGTAGAGCGACAATCCCTGCAATTGCGGCGCAGATACGAACGGGTCGTTACGGAGCCACGCCGGATCCCAGGGGAAGCCCCACATCGAATCGGCGTTGTAGCGGCCGGCGTCGTACAGCGCCAGCCTGATGGCCTCCCGCCCTCCGGGGGCCGTCGTGTGGAGGTAACCCGACAACGAACCGGCGAATTTGAATTGATCGCGATGATAGGCGGCGAGCGTCATCGCGGCCGTTCCGCCCATCGATAGTCCCAGAATCCCGGTATTGGTCCGGTCCACGCCGAAATTGGCGAGATAATCCGGCAATTCACGGGTCAGGAATGTCTCCCACTTGTAGGTGACCTTCTGGTTGTTGAAATTACTGGGGTTGTACCAGTCCGAATAGAAACTCGCCTCGCCGCCGACCGGCATGACGACTGTGACGTTGTCGAGCGCGAACTGTTCCATCGCGTTGGTCTCGAAGGTCCAGGCATTGCGATCGTCCCGGGCCCGCATGCCGTCCAGGAGGTACAACGACGCGCCGCCACCCCGCGCAGCCCACTGAACCTGAACCTTGATGTCCCCCATCGAGGAAGGAACCCACAACTCCTGGTAGCCGCCCCGCTGCACCTGACGGCTCGGCTCGGCGGCCGCAACCGGCGCCGCCCCCGCCGCCACCCCGGCGAACGCGAGCAGCACGGCGAGCACCAGCGCTACGGGGTTCTTCCAGATTCTCTGTCGATCTCCGGCGAAATACATCAATGCTTCTTCCTACACGAGCCGCCGATCTCGACGAACAAACTGAATCCGATCACCGTGTTGATCTTAGATACGCGTCGCGGCGTTAACACCCGCAGGGTGTGGCGAAGCTCTCGAATTCATATTCGTGAGAGTTCTCTGAGAATCAAGATGGATTTCACGGAATCGGCCGTTTTCGTGCTACCCATTGCCGGGCCGCCGGCGGCGCGTGCGGCGCGGATCCGCGACCGCAGCGCACCGGCGTGACGACAGCGCCACCACCCACCCCTCGAGAGCGGTGGACACTGTAACTTACTGAAGGGTAAGTTAAGGAGGTGTGCACGTCAACGACCTGCGCACAACTCGCGTCGGCGTCGACGTCTGCCCCCGCGCCGGCGGGTACCGTCGGAATGTGCCCGCCGCCCCCCTGCCCGTCCGCGACGGCCTCAACCCCACCCGCCTCCGGTTGCCGAACGCCCAGACCTGGCCCACCGCCCTCGCCTACCTGCTGGACCGCTTCCCCGACGACGCGGCGCGACTGCTCGAGAAGGTCGACGCGGGCGAGATCGTCGACCAGCACGGCTCCCCGATCACCCGCGACACCGGGTACCGCCCGCACGGGTTCGTCTACCTCTACCGCGACCCCCCGGTCGAGAAGCGGGTGCCGTTCGAGATCGAGATCCTGCACAGTGACGAGAACCTCCTCGTCGTCGACAAGCCACACTTCCTCGCGAGCACCCCTCGCGGGGCCTACGTCGTCGAATCAGCACTGGTCCGCCTGCGCCGCGACCTCGACCTCCCCGAACTCACTCCCGCCCACCGCCTGGACCGGATCACAGCGGGGGTCCTGGCGTTCACCATCCGACGGGAGGCGCGACGGGCCTACCAGTCGCTGTTCGACGAACGTCGCGTGACGAAGGAGTACGAGGCGCTGGCGCGCCACGATCCGACCGTGCAGCTGCCCGTCACCGTCCGCAGCCGAATCATCAAGGAGCGCGGGGTGCTACAGGCCCGCGAGATTCCCGGCCCGCCGAACGCCGAGAGCCGAATCGAACTCATCGGAACGCGCGACGGCATCGGCCGCTATCGACTCCTGCCGCACACGGGCAAGACCCACCAGCTGCGACTGCACATGAGCTCCCTGGGCCTCCCGATCCTCGGCGACAACTTCTACCCGGAGTTCTACGACGTCGCGGGCGACGACTACTCGACGCCCCTGCAGCTCCTCGCGCGCAGCATCGAGTTCGACGACCCGTTCTCGGGTGCGCGACGCCGCTTCGAGAGCCGTCGCGCGCTCGAGGCCTGAACGCGGCACTCTCCCACTCCGCGGGCGAACCCGGGACCGCCATACCAAGCAAGTGCTAGGTTGCCTGGAGATTCACGAGAACGCCATTCACCACGACACCCGGGAGCACGCCGTGACCACCTCATCGCCGAGTTCGACGCCCACCACCGCCCTCGTCACCGGCGGTACCGGCGGCATCGGCGCAGCCATCGTCCGCCGACTCGCCGCGCAGGGCCACAACGTGGTGCTCACCTACCGGTCCAATGCCGAGGCCGCCGCGAAGCTCGTCACCGAGATCGAGGAACTCGGGGTGCGCGGCGCCGCGCACCGCGTCGACCTGTGCGACGTCGACCAGTTGGGCGACCTGGCCCGCAACACCACCGCCGACTTCGGCGGCCTCTCGATCCTGGTCCACGCGGCCGGACCGCACGTTCCGATGGTCCACCTGTCCCGCGTCGAACCATCCACGTACGCACAGCATCTCAACGACGAGGCGACCGCGTTCTTCGCCGTCGTGCAGGCCTGCCTACCGGCCTTGCGGGAGGCGTCGGGCTCCGTGGTCGCGGTGACCACCGCCGCCACCGACCGCTACCCGGTGCGGGACGGCCTGTCCGCCGGCACCAAGGGCGCGGTCGAGGCACTCGTGCGCGGATTCGCGGCCGAGGAGGGCCGCTACGGTGTCCGTTTCAACGCCGTCGGCCCGGGCATGCTCACCGACGGAATGGCCGAGCGCCTGATCAGCTCGCAGAGCCTCGACCAGCGGGCCCTCGATGTCACGATGAGCCGCATTCCGTTGCAGAAGTTCGGGACTGCCGTCGACATCGCGGAGGCCGTCTGCTTCCTCGCGAGCGACAAGGCCGGATTCGTCACCGGCCAGAAGCTCAACGTCGACGGCGGTTACACCGTCTGAGCCCGGGACCGGCCCTTGGATCACGGCAGGATCATCCGGGCCGAGCCCTCGAGCCGGTCCGCGATATGCCCGTACGAGTCGTACCCCATGCCGGCCCGCAGCAGCGCGCCCGCGTAGAGCATCTCGAGCGCCTCGAGCAGCTCCTCGTCGGGCTCGGGGCCGAGGGCGTCGAGTAGTCGCTTCCGGATCTCGAGTCCGATCCGCGCCCGCAGATGCACCACGTCCGGGTCGCGGCCGAGCAGCGCAGTCGTGACCGCGGCCGCCAGTTCGGGCTCGTCCGATACCAGGAGGGCGACGCTGCGCAGCACCTCGACGACCCGCGTCGTGCGGTCGTCCGAGGGCGCATGGTCGCTCGACATGGCGGACAGCCGGCGCCAGAAAACCTCCGCGACCAGGTGTTCCTTCGACGAGAAGTAGGTGTACGCCGTGGCCGGCGCGACACCCGTCTGCGCCGCCACCAAACGAACGGTCAATCCGGCGAAACCGTTCTCCCGTAGCACCTCCACCGCGCACCGGGTGAGCCGCGAGACCGTCTCCGCCTGCTTGGACGTCAGACGGCGGCGGGTCGATTCGTAATTGCCAGACACATGTCCGGAGGCTACGCGACGGTGGAATTCCGCGCGACGACGGCCCCTGCTCGACGGCCCGAGTACACGCAGTCCGCGATCGACAGACCGCTGACGTACGACTGTGAACAGATCCCCACCGCGTTGCGGCCGGCCGCGTACAGTCCCGGGATCGGGCGGCCGTCCTCGCCGGTCACCGCGCCGGTCACCTCGTCCACGACGAGACCGCCCAACGTGAGCACCGGACACGGGAAACCTGCCTGCACGCGGATCGAGCAGTCGAACGCGTAGAAGGGGCCGTCGACCAGCGGCGTGACATGCGCGGAGTCCTTGCCCATCGCGTCGGGTCGACCGTCGCGACGGTCCGCGTTGTACCGCTCGAGTGTGCGCGCGAGCCCCGCGGGATCGATCCCGGTACGACGGGCCAACTCCTCGGCGGTGGCACCCTTCTTGTGTCCGGTGCTGAAGAGATACGTGGTCTGCAACCGCTGGAACCACAGCGTCTGCTCGGGCACCTGCCGTTTGACGTCGGCCAGGACGCGGGAGTCGACGACCAGGTACGCGGCCACATCCGTCTGCTCGGCGATGTGCTCGCCGATCTTCGCGCCGTAGTACAGCTCGTTGCAGATACGCTCGCCTTCCTTGTTGACGAGGATGCCCTCGGTCATCGCGATCGGCGGATTGAAGAACCGCCACGCCGACACCCGCTCCATGCGGTCGGTCGCGCCGCCCACCGACTGCCCCAGTCGGATGCCACTGCCGTCGTCACCGATCGTGCCCAGCGCGGTGCCGCCCAGATACCGCGGCGCGTGCTCCTTCAACATCTCTCGATTGAAGGCGAACCCGCCGGCGGCGAGGATGACGCCCTTGCGGGCCCGGTACCGGCGCACCACCGAGTGCTCGCGCTCGATCCGGCGGATCGGACCGTCCATGAGCCGGCCGATCGGCCGGTAGTACAGGTTCATCTTGCGGTTCCACGAGCCGAGCAGCCGGTGCAGAGCGCGGCGCGCGGTAGCCCCCGGATCCACCTCCCGGCACTCGATTCCGATCACGGTGCCGGCGTCGTCGGTGATGAGCGACGTGACCGTGGTCTGTCGGCGTACGTCGATCCGCCGCTTGCGCGCGGCCTTCTCCATCGCGGAGAAGAAGACCTTGCCCGACGTCCCCCGCCCCTTGGTGCGGTGTCCGCGCGGCGCCGGCTCGGCGACATCCTTGTACGGCAGCGCGAGTTCGTTGCCCGAGTAGTACAGGTAGTAGTCGTTGGTCGGGTACGACGTCTTCCGCGGCGCCATGCTGCCCTCGAACGGCACCCCGAGCCGCTCGAGCCACTGCAGGTTCTCGACACTGCGCTCGCAGAAATCGTCGAGCAGTTCGTCCGAGACCACACCCGACGTCTCGAGCTTCAGGTAGTCGAACATCGTGGCCGGAGTGTCGTGATCGAATCCGGCCTCCTTCTGCTGCGCCGTCCCGCCGCCCGCGTAGTAGATGCCGCCGCTGATGGCCGTGGCACCGCCGCCGTCGAAACGCTCGACCACCAGTACCTGTGCGCCCCGGTCGGACGCCTCGATCGCCGCGCTCGCGCCGGCCGCACCGAAGCCGACCACGACCACGTCCGCCTCACCGTCCCAGCGATCGGACCCAGTGTGCACCTGCATGTTCCGCCTCCTCCTCGATCCGCTCGCGCGGCGCGTCACACCCACGCGTCGCGAATGTCGTGCCCCAGTTCGCTGCGCCCGAAGAGCGCCAGAGCCTGATGCGGGTCGTTGATCACGTGCGCCCGGCCCGCGTGCGCGTCGCGCCAGAACCGCTGCATGGGGGTCCCCCGCCGCAGCGCGGCACCACCGGCATGATCGAACAACCGATCGATCGCCGCGACCGCCATTCCGGTGGCGCTCACCTGATCACGACGAACCTTGGCCCGCAGGGACAACGGCAGTCGATCACCGTTCTCCGCGAGCAGGGACAGCCGGGAAATGTTGCTGTCCAACTGCATCCAGGCGAGCTCGATGTCGCGGGCGGACTCGGCGAGGGCCATGTGCACGTGGTTCTCGTCGGAGTTGAGTCGCCCGCCGATCACCGTCTGCACCCGTTCCGCGGTCAACGCGGTGAACGCGGAGTACGTACCGTCGGCCATCCCCACGATCGGCGCCGAGATGGCAGTGGAGAAGACGACGGAGAACGGAAGACGGTACAGCGGAGCAGGATTCACATCCTGACCAGGACCGACGCACTGCACGGTCGAGGCGAAGCTCAGGGTGCGGTACTCGGGAACGAAGGCATCTTCGATGACGATGTCGTTGCTGCCGGTGCCCCGGAGTCCGACCGTGTCCCAGACGTCGTCGATCGTGTAGTCACGAGCCGGCACGAGAAACGTGCGGAAGTCGATCGGGTCCCCGGCGTCGTCGACGACCAGACCACCCACCAGAACCCAGTCAGCGTGCACCGACCCGGACGAATAACTCCACCGCCCGGAGAAGAAGTACCCACCGTCGGAAGCGATCGCGCGGCCCATCGGCGCGTACGCCGAGGACATCAGCGTGTCCGGGTTCTCGCCCCACACGTCGTCCTGTGCGCGGGGATCGAACAGCGCCAGGTGCCACGGGTGTACACCCACGACTGATGCGACCCATCCCGTGGAACCGCACGCACTCGCGAGCGCCCGCACCGCCGCGTAGTAGTCGCGCGGATCGGCCTCGTGGCCGCCGAATCGACTCGGCTGCAGCAACCGGAAGTGCCCGGCATCGGTGAGTGCGCGGATCACGTCGACGGAGACCTCCCGAGCGTCCTCGACATCCTGGGCCCGTTCGCGCAACTCCGGCAGGAGCGCCTCGATGTCGCGCAGTACATCCGCGACTTGCCGGTCACCCATCGAGCCCCAATCCCCGCCGAGGTCATCCCGGCCACGTCCGAACCGACCGATACCTCGGACGATCACCTCCACTGGCCCAGAGATTAGAACAGGGTACAGATTTTGTCGATCATCGGAGCGGGCAACCGCTCGGCGAGCGCCCGTCGCGAATCACCGACCCGCCACTCGACACATCACCCAAACTGGTCAAATAGCCATTTCAGCGCGCGGTACCGTCTCCCCGGGTCGCGGCTCGGGCGCGTCCCGGAAAAGCGGTGGAATCTGTTCTAGATACTCGCCCGAGGAAAGGGCGTTCGCCCGGTCTGCCGCTCATCCGTAGTCGGCGAGTACCAACCCGGCGACGTCCTCGACATTGCGCATGGCCTGCGCGTAACTGATGCGCCCGGCGATCCAGAGCGCCATGGCCGACAGCATGGCCCCGTCGATGGCAAGGATCGCCGTGCGCGCCACGTCCTCCGGGACCCCGTCCATCAACTCGAGCATCGCGGCATGGTTGTCCGCGGCCCGACGCCGCATGGACTCGCGCACGTAGGGGTCGGACGACGTCGTCAGTTCCAGGTCGAGTCGCGCAAAGTTGGGCCCGCGCTGAAATGCCCGCATCTGCCGTCGATACAACGACACCACGCGATCACGGACGCTGCGGGGATCCCTCGTGTCGGACTCGCGGGCACGTCGACGCTCGGCGGCCAGCTTGCGCGACAGCCGATCGTTCCAGGCGACCATCGACGCGGCCATCAGGTGCGCCTTGGTCGGGAAGTACCTGTACAGGGTGCCCAGCGCCACCCGCGACCGCTCGGACACCTCCCGCATCTGGATGCGGTCCGGTTCCACCTCCTGCAGCAACTCGATCACCGCGTCCGTCAGCGCCGCTCGCCGCGCCCGCTGGCTCGACGTCATCTCCGCGGTCGCCATCGGAGCCTCGCACTCAGGTCGCACCCGGCCACGGTAGCCGACACACAACCCGCGCGACGCCTGCGCCCCAGCCTCTAGATTTGAAACAATGTTCTCGTTTACTCTGAAACACTGTTCACCATCGAGGGTTTCGACAACCAGTTCGTACCAACGAGTAACCGGCGACCGGACACTCGCGGCCGCCCCCAGCTTGGCGCCGCAGCGGCGGGGTGGGTATAACTCAGGTATTGCTCGGTACTACTCGGTATTACTCGGTATTACTCGGTATTACTCAATGGACCGGATCTCCGACTCGGCCGGCGATTGGAGGACACGTGACTGTCATCGACGACAACCTGGATGTCTCGGCTTCGAGCGTGCCACCGACCATGGCCGAGCGGATCACGCTGATCCTCGATCAGTTCGACGGCGCCGGCACCCGGCTGACCGCGGAAGAACTGGTCCAGCTGACCCACATCCCCCGGTCCACCACACATCGGATCCTGGACCAGCTCACCCAACTGAACTGGCTTCGCCACAACCGCTTCGGATACCGCCTCGGCTGGCGGGCGATCGCCCTCGGGCGCAGCACCGAACGCGACGAACTTCGGGCCGTCGCCGCCCCGCACCTGCATCAACTCCATCTGCGGACGCGACTGATCACGCACCTGTCGGTGCTCGACGGCCGTGACATCGTGTGGCTGGACAAGGTCGGCGGACGCTGCGCAGACTCCATCGCCACACGCGTCGGTGACCGCAGCCGAGCGGATCGCACCGTCGAGGGGCGCTCGATGCTCGCGCTGTTGCCCCCGGAGCACGTCGACGCGCTGTATCGGGGTGCGCTGGCGCCGGCGGCGCTGTCGGACCTGCATCGGCAACTGGGGATCATCAGGACCCGCAGCGGCCGGGCTTGGGACACCGATCCGTCCGGCGTGCTGTCAGTTGCCGCCGCCATGTGCTCCGGCGAAACCGATTCGGCCCAACTGGGTTGCATCTCGCTGCGCGGCCGGGTCCACACGGATCAGCTGCAGCGGGCCCTGCCGCTGCTCGCGGGGGCGACACGGATGATCTCGGCACGAATCGCCGAGGGATGAGGGAAGACCGAGGACAAGCTCGGTACTCGAAGTGGTGGCCAGAGCCGGGATCGAACCGGCGACCTTCCGCTTTTCAGGCGGACGCTCGTACCAACTGAGCTACCTGGCCGGAAGACACCCGAACGAATGTCTGTCGCATCGAACCGTATCCGACTCGAATGAGCGACCCTGACGGGACTCGAACCCGCGACCTCCGCCGTGACAGGGCGGCGCGCTAACCAACTGCGCCACAGGGCCTTGCTGTTACTGCTGGTGAAACTGTACTGCTGGTGGAACTGTACTGCTGCCACGGGAGCCGGCACATGCAAGGGCTTGCATGCGAAGACTCCGCGATCGAGTTGTCATCCTCGTTGCGGAGTCTGTCGACTTCCTGTGGTGGCCAGAGCCGGGATCGAACCGGCGACCTTCCGCTTTTCAGGCGGACGCTCGTACCAACTGAGCTACCTGGCCGGACGGCACCCGAACCGAATGCCTATCGCGCCCCACCGTTTCCGGTGAGACAAAGCGACCCTGACGGGACTCGAACCCGCGACCTCCGCCGTGACAGGGCGGCGCGCTAACCAACTGCGCCACAGGGCCTTGCTGTTACTGCTATTCAACTGTACTGCGTACTTCAACGAGCGAAGCGTACCCCCTACGGGATTCGAACCCGCGCTACCGCCTTGAAAGGGCGGCGTCCTAGGCCGCTAGACGAAGGGGGCCCGTCGGATTGCTCCGGCCAGTACCCTCAACGGCGTTCCGTTGGGAGCTTGCATAGCTTAGGGCACCGATTTCGCAAACCACAAATCGCCTGATCAGGGGCCGCAAAGGCGGAATCACTCCGGCCCTGCGGCAACCGTCTCCACCGGCCATCCCTCACGGCGCCACTTCTCCAGCCACGCCTCCGACGCCATCCCCGCGAGAACCACCTCGAGCGTCTCCTCGAACCTTGCCCGCAGGTCGACCTCCTGCGCCGTGAGGTCGGACATGTACCGCTGGCCGGCCAGACCGGCCGCGAGGACCCGCGTGAACTTCTCCGCGTCGGCGCCCTCCCGGACCAACCCCTCGCGGCTGGCCCTCTCCACCAACTCGTGAGCGGAACCGCCCCACACGCTCGCCCCGCCGTTCTGCACGTCGGAGTAGAACTCCGGCTCGATGATCAACCGGAACTCCGCCTGCACGATCGCGTCGGACAGGAACATCCGCGCAACGTCGTCGATGAGACCGTGCAGTACCTCGAAGGGGTCGAGATCCGTCCGGCTCATCCACCGGTCCGTCGTCTCCTTGAACTTTTCGAGAGCGGCGCCCAGCACCGCGCGCCCGAGCTCCTCCTTCGATTCGAAGTGGAAGTACATCGCGCCCTTGGTCGCGTGCGAACCCTCGAGGATTGCATTCACCGACGCTGCCGCGTATCCGCGCTTACTGAACTCGACTGCGGCCGCTTCCACGATCGCAGCGCGAGTCCGCCGCGCACGTTCCTGTTGACGTGCCATTGCGCTACTCGCCTCCGAAAGCCGTAACGCCGGCCGATTGATCGGCCAGCTGCCACCCGCCCGAAAACCAGACTAGTCCCCTTGTGCCCGGGTCCGAAACAGCAATGCCCTGACCTCGGGCTTCGACGACACAGGCCCAAAAACACACCGAATGGTATAATTTTCCCGGCTCGGGTGTGCTGCAGGGGGTGCGCACCCGAGCCGTTCCACAGCCGGAATTCCCCGGCGCCGCACAGCCGGGCATCTCGTATCCGGGCAGCGGAAAGCTCCGGCCGCGGAAGCGGCCGCACCGCGCGTCGAATCAACTCGTCGACCGATGCCGTGCATCACCCGGAACACCGAGAGCAGAAAACCCCCGCCAGGAAGATCCTGGCGGGGGTCTGAGTGCCCCCAGTAGGGCTCGAACCTACGACCTGCGGATTAAAAGTCCGTAGCTCTACCAACTGAGCTATAGGGGCGTGCGGGCAGCAGTCTAGTGGGATCCGCCGGCTCGTGGGAACTTCGCCCCCGACAATCGCGATCACGACGAGGATCGGTGCAGCGCCGGAGTATCCGGCCGTCGGTGTACCGGCGAGGGAGAATGTGCCGCACCCGTACACCGACGACCGCCCTCCCCCGAGGGTTCGACGAAGGGCCCTCATCGGGAAGAAATGGCGAACGCCCCGTCTCCAGACTGACGGGGCGTCCAGCAGAACCGTCGACAGCACCCGAAACCGACGGTCGACCTCTGCGCGAAGAGGCATCAACAGATCACCACACCGCACCGGGTCACGGAAGGCCTGACGCGGATGTCGGGAGCAAGGACCCACGAACGAGGGACGAAGGGCCCACGGTCCCGGACGATCTCGGCTCAGCGCCGCCGGCGAGCCAATTCGGCGTTCAAGCGCTCGTCGTACGCGACCGCCAGTTCGCGCAGCGCCGTTGGACAGTCGCCGTGGAAGGCCGGACCGTGCATCAGTCCCAGCGCGGCCGGTTCGAGGTCGGCGAGTTCGGACAGCGTCGACCCGAGCGCCGGGGTCAGCGCCGTCGCGTGCCCGAGGTCCTCCGCGGCCAACGCCGGTTCGACGATGTCGTGTTCGGTCTGTGCGGGCAGTTTGCCGAATGCGGTGAAGAAGTCGCCACACAGCAACGTCGACGTCGTCTCCTCGAACATCAGGCCGGCGTCCCAGCCGTGCGGAATGTGCGGGGTCTCGATACGCCGCACCCGGCGGCCACCGATGTCGATGACCTCGCCGTCCTGCAGTGGGCGGGGCGGGCGATCGGCGAGGTATCCGACCTGGACGAAACACCCCATCGCACCGTGCGCCACCTCGGCATCGGGAGCCGCTGCCAACCAACGGTTCATCGAGCCGCTCTCGTCGGCCTCGACGTGTCCGAACGTGATCCAGCGCAGCGTTTCGACAGGTAGCAATCGGGCGGCCGCGACCGAGACGGAGGGGAACAGTACGGGCAGACCGGTGTGGAAGAGCAACGGCTCCTCGCCGAGGATCAGGAACTGGTTCATCACCAGATTCGCGTCGTCGACGAACGTCGACAGACGGAAGATGCCGGCTGCGATCTCGGTGATCTCAGTGGCCTCGGTATCCACGGCTCTACCTCACAAACGCGCCCCCTGCCCAGACTGCGCCGACGACGGGTTCGGTGCAAGACGAGGGCGCGCCGACCGACCTCGCGCGACGGGCGATCACATCTCTGGCCCCGGCGCCTCCCCCGACGACTCCGGCTCCCGCTGATGAAGATCGGCGCGCAACTCCGTCAACTCCTCGCCGCGTTTGCGGTACCGGACGTTGAGGAACACGACGGCCGCGAACACGAGAACACCGATGATCGCTCCCCACAGCGACGCTCCGCGGAATCCGGGCGCGTCGACGTCCAGCGTGCGTTCACCCGCGTGCGCGGCACTGCTGCCACCCAGGACCACTGTGAGCGTCAGCAGGTTCGGGATCGCGAACACGAGGCCGAGCACCAGACTCGTGAACACCCAGACCCGCGCGTGCTTGCGATGACGCGAGCGCCACGCGAGATAGAACAGCAGCAGCGGAACCGCCGTGCACAGCGCCCCGTACAGCAGCCCCCACGTGATGCCCTGGGCAAAGCTGCCCGACGACAGCGAGCCGACACGCTGCGCCCACCAGCGCGGCAGGAATGCGGCCAGGATGAAGTACGCGACGACCAGTGCCGCCAGGATCACCCCGGCCCAGATCGCCTTCCTCGCCCACGGAGGCATCCCTGCCTTGGACGGTGTGGTGGTGGAGGTGTCGCTCACTTCGGTCCTCCCGTCGTCGGCGCCCCGTCCTCGGCGAGAACGATGCGCGCCAGGGTCTTCGGCGCGATCAGCGTGTACGACGTGCGTAGCCACTCACGCAGTTGAGCCCACCATTCCTCGCCGCCGTCGGGCGGCACCGCGGTGGAGACCAGCCGTGTCGACCCAGTCCGTAGCCGGCCGGCTCGATACCGGACTCGGTCGCCACGACCGCTGCGGCCTCGTCCACAGGCAACTTGAACGACAGGCTCGTCGCGTCGGCGTCGCTGAAGACGAAGTTCTTGCCCCGCACGCGGAAACTGGGGTGCCCACCCCACTCCTCGATCTCGACCCGCTGAGCCTCCGGCAGTTCGTCGACGATCCGCTGCAGGCGGCTCATGTTCGCGACCATGGCGCGATTGTGTGCCTCCCACACGCACGGCCGCAAGACTTTCGACGGGACGATGCGGTCTCTCGATGGTTCGATGGGGCGGTGACTCGAACACCGGCGACCACGAACACGCGCACTCGCGGCATCACCGCCGTCATCGAGGGGTTCTTCGCCTTCATGTGGTTCGGCTGGGGATCGGCCGAGGCGCCCGACTGGCTCCGCACGGTGCTCCTGGTGGGTCAGGTGGTCGCCGGACTCGTCGTGATCGTGGGCATCATGACGGCGGTCCGCAGCACCGGGGAACACACTCCGATGGCCGATCCACAGGTACGACGGCGGTACAACGTCGTCGTGGGCGCCGAGTTCGGGGTCCTCTTCGCCGGTGCGATTCTGCTGGGATCGCTCGGGCTCGGGGCGTGGACCGCGGTGTGGATCTGCGCCGGTGTCGGTATCCACTTCTTCCCGTTGGCCCGAATGTTCGGCGACCTGTGGCTGGTCCCGCTGGGCGTGGCAGTCACCGCGATCGCGGTGGTGGCGCTCGTCGTCGGGCTGGCCACCGACGTCGCACCGAGCACCGTCACCGGACCGGGCGCCGGACTGCTGCTACTCGTCGCTGCCGTCGCGGTGCTCGCGACGTCCCGGCCCGCCGGCCGACGCCCGGACGCGTCGACCCGGTCCGGGGCGCGACTGCCGGAACATCCCTGAGGCTCCTGCTACTGCGATCACCAGCAGCACACCGACGAACCCGACCGTCGCCGGCCAGCCGCCCCACGCATAGGCGACACCCGCCGCGGCCCCGGCGACACTCGACCCCAGGTAGTACGAGAACAGGTACATCGACGACGCCTCCGCGCGATGCTCGGTGGCGAGCAACCCCACCCAGCCGCTGGCCACCGAATGCGCGGCGAAGAAGCCGCCGGTGAACAGCAGCATCCCCAGCAGGACCAGCGGCAGCAACGGCGTCAGCGTGATCACCAGCCCGGCCGCCATCACCGCCACCGCACCGAGCAGGACCGTCGCACGCCCGAATCGGTCCGCGGCGGCGCCCGCCGCAGCCGACGTGTAGGTGCCCGCGAGGTACATCAGGAACACCAGACCCACCAGCGCCTCGGGCAGTGAGAACGGCTCCGCGAGCAGCCGGAAGCCGAGGAAGTTGTAGGCGGATACGAAGCCGCCCATCAGCAGGAACCCCAAGGAGAACAGCGTCGCGAGCGCCGGATTACGAAGGTGTCCAGCCAGATTCGCGAGCACGATCCGCGGATGCACGCGCTGCGGCCGGAAGTTGCGCGACGGCGGGAGCTTGCGGGTCATGACCACGGCGAGCACCAACGCCAGCACCGACGCCGCCTCCATCGCCCAGCGCCACGACGCGACGCCGAGCACCGCCGACGGGACGAGCCGGCCCACGAGACCGCCGATCGTGGTGCCCGCGATGTACCGACCCATCGCCGATCCGAGATCGCGGGAGCCCACTTCCTCGGCGAGGTACGCCATCGCGACCGCCGGAATCCCGGCCAGTGCCATCCCCTGCACGGCCCGCCCGACCAACAGCACCTCGATGCTCGGACTCAGGGGCACCAGCACCCCGAGCACACTCGACACCGCCGCGGAGGTCACCATCACCCGGGTCCGGCCGAAACGCTCCGACAGCACGCTCGCCGGAATGATCGCGACGGCCACCATGCCGGTCGTGACCGACACCGCGAGCGCGGCCACCGCCGGGGCCACCCCGAAGTCGTCCGTCAGCGCCGGCAGCAGCGCCTGCGCCGAGTACATCGAGACGAACGTGGTGAGTCCGGCCGCGAACAGCGCGAGGGTGATCGCGCGGTACTCCCGCGATCCTCGGGTCGGGCGATCGTCGCGCGGGTTCGTCGCCCCCGCGACCGTCTCTCCCGCGACCGTGTTCTTCATGCATCTGCCTCCGTCGACCATCTTCGCGATGCGACGTAGACAAAGGTAATGCATTTCTCAACAGCTGTTGATGCATCCTGTGCATAAGCTTGCGGGGTGGAACTGATCGAGAGCCTGCGCTGGTTCGTCGCACTCGCCAAGACCGAGCAGGTCACGGCCGCGTCGGACATGCTGCGCATCTCCCAGCCGACGTTGTCGCGTCGCCTGGCCCGGCTCGAACGCGACCTGGGCGTCGCACTGTTCGACCGCCACGGACGCCGGCTCGAGATCAACGACAGCGGGCGGGTGCTCCTCGAGCACGCACGCCGGGCCCTCACCGAGCTGTCGACAGCGCAGCGGGAGATCGCGACACTGGGCAGCCCCGACGGTGGAACCGTGCGGCTGGGCTTCCTGCATTCGTTCGGAACCCGGCTGGTCCCGGAGGTGCTGCGGGCCTATCGCGACGAGCGCCCCAAGGTCACGTTCTCCCTCTACCAGGACGCCGCCCAGGCCCTCGTCGACCGCGTCGTGGAGGGCCGCGACGATCTGGCGTTCGTGTCACCGAGGCCGCGGACGCCGCAGGTCCAGTGGGCCGCGGTCGCACACCAGCGACTCGCCCTCGCGGTCCCGGCCGGTCACCCGCTGAGCAGCAGCACCTCCCTGGACCTCGGCGCCGCGGCCGACGAACCGTTCATCGGGATGCACGAGGACTACGGGATGCGTCGCATCTTCGACGAGTTGTGCGCCGAGGCGGGCGTCGTGCCGACCGTGGTCTTCGAGTCGAGCGAGCTGGCCACCATCGGCGGCCTGGTGTCGGCGTCGCTCGGTGTCGCGGTGATGCCGTGGCAGGAGCCGCACGCCTGGCCCGAGGGCGTGACGCTCGTCCCCCTGCGCGGCGCCGGACGCGATATCGGCATCGTCTGGGCGAGCGGACGGCCACTGCCGCTCGCCGCGGAGCGGTTCCTCCGATTCACAGCAGATTCACAGTGGGGAGAAGCGTGGAAAACGGGCTCCCCGAAGGTCACCGACGTGTAACGTCCGACACAGACGACACGGTGAACTCGGTATCGGCGAGGCCACAGGGGACGTGCCGCCCCAGGGGGATTACGCAGCGGCATCCACTGCCACCCGGCCCCCTTCCCTTCAAACCTACGGTACCGTAGGTTTGCAGCACGTTCCCCGAGGAATGCGTGTCCCCCAACTCGTTACGGAGGCAGAATCGGATGTCGCGGGATCTCACCCAGCTCGAGCTGCTGCAGGAGCTGCAGCCTGTTGCCGAAGAGAACGTCAATCGGCATCTCTCGATGGCCAAGGATTGGCATCCGCACGATTACGTCCCGTGGGACGAGGGCCGTAATTTCGCCGCCATGGGCGGCGAGGACTGGGATCCCGAGCAGTCTCGCCTGGGCGAGGTCGCCAAGGCCGCGATGATCACCAACCTGCTCACCGAGGACAACCTCCCCTCCTACCACCGCGAGATCGCCGAGAACTTCTCGCGCGACGGCGCCTGGGGCACCTGGGTGGGCCGGTGGACCGCCGAGGAGAACCGCCACGGGATCGTGATGCGCGACTACCTCGTGGTCACCCGCGGCGTCGACCCGGTGGAACTCGAGAACGCCCGCATGATCCACATGACCAACGGCTACAACTCACCGGCCGGCGACAGCGTGGGCCTGCTGCACTCGGTCTCGTACGTGACGTTCCAGGAACTCGCGACCCGCGTCTCGCACCGCAACACGGGCAAGGCCTGCCAGGACCCGGTCGCCGACAAGATGCTCCAGCGCATCGCGGCGGACGAGAACCTCCACATGATCTTCTACCGGAACATCTGTGGCGCGGCGATGGACATCGCACCCGATCAGACACTCAAGGCCGTGACCGACATCATCAAGAACTTCCAGATGCCCGGCGCCGGTATGCCGAACTTCCGCCGCAACGGCGTGCTGATGGCCAAGCACGGCATCTACGACCTGCGTCAGCACCTCGAAGAGGTCGTGATGCCGGTGCTCCGCAAGTGGAACGTCTTCGATCGCACCGACTTCACTGCGCGCGGCGAGGACACCCGCGAGGAACTGGCGGTGTTCCTCGAGGATCTCGAGAAGCAGGCCACCAAGTTCGAGGAGATGCGCGACCGGTCGCTGGCCCGCGAGGCCGCGCGCGCCGAGAAGGCCTCCTGACAGGTCGCCACCTGCCCCGTTGCAGCTATCCTGTGCCCGGTACCGGATTCGGTACCGGGCACAGTCTTTTCTCCCGTAGTAGTTATCCCGAGGTCTTCATGTCACCCCTTCGCATCGGCCCCCTCGAGCTGGGCAGCCCGGTCGTGCTGGCCCCCATGGCCGGCATCACGAACGTCGCGTTCCGCACCCTGTGCCGTGAACTCGAACTCGAGCGCGCCGGAAGCACGTCGGGCCTGTACGTCTGCGAGATGGTGACGGCGCGCGCACTGGTCGAGCGGCATCCGGTGACGATGCACATGACCACGTTCGGCCCCACCGAGACGCCCAGGTCGCTGCAGCTGTACACCGTCGACCCCGAGATCACGTACGCCGCCGCGAAGATGATCGTCGACGAGAACATGGCCGACCACATCGACATGAACTTCGGCTGCCCCGTCCCCAAGGTCACCCGCAAGGGCGGCGGCTCGGCGCTGCCGTACAAGCGCCGCCTGTTCGGGCAGATCGTCGCCGCCGCGGTGAAGGCGACAGAGGGCACCGACATCCCGGTGACGGTGAAGATGCGCATCGGCATCGACGCCGAGCACCACACGCACCTCGACGCGGGACGCATCGCCGCCGCGGAGGGTGCCGCCGCCGTCGCGCTGCACGGCCGCACCGCGTCGCAGCGCTACTCGGGCACCGCCGACTGGAGCGAGATCGCCCGGCTCAAGGAACACGTCACCGACATCCCGGTGCTCGGCAACGGCGATATCTTCGCCGCCGAGGACGCCGCGAAGATGATGGCCGAGACGGGCTGCGACGGTGTCGTCGTCGGACGTGGCTGCCTGGGCCGACCGTGGCTGTTCGCCGAGCTCAGCGCCGCCCTCAACGACAAGCAGATCCCGACGCCACCGACGCTCGGCGAGGTCGCCGCGATCATGCTGCGGCACGGTCGGTTGCTGGCCGACCACCACGGCGAGGACCGCGGCATGCGCGAGATGCGCAAGCACATCGCGTGGTACATGCGCGGGTTCCCGGCCGGCTCGGAACTGCGCAACGGGATGGCCCGGGTGTCCTCGCTCGCCGAACTCGAGGGCTTCCTCGGCCAGCTCGACCCGACGGTGCCCTTCCCCAAGGACGCCGAGGGCCCGCGCGGCCGCCAGGGTTCGCCCGGCACCGTCGCGCTGCCCGACGGCTGGCTCGACGACCCCGAGGACACCCTCGTCCCCGAGGGTGCCGACATCATGCATTCCGGCGGATAGCCCCGGCCGATCACCACCGACGCCTAGACTCCGGAGAAGCTGCAGATCCTCGAGGATTCTTCCGGAGGGAGACGTCGTGGCCGCTTCACCCACCGATTCCGATGTCTGGCCCGCACTGCGGGTCGCGGACTGGGAACCCACCCGCGACACCCTGCACATGTGGACGCAGATCGTCGGCAAGGCCCGTCTGGCCCACACCCCGCTGGTCAACCACTGGTGGCAGGTGCCGCTGTACGTGAGCGCGCGGGGACTGACGACGTCGGCGATCCCGTACCGCAACCGCGTCTTCGACATCGAGTTCGACTTCTGCGACCACCGCCTGACCATCCGTGACAGCAACGGATCGGCGCGGGGATTCGCGCTCGAACCGATGCCGGTCGCGAAGTTCTACACCCTGATCACCGGCGCGCTCGACGAGTTGGGCATCGAGACACACATCACGGCGACCCCTAACGAGGTGGTCACGGCGATCCCGTTCGCCGAGGACACCGCGCACGCGTCGTACGACGCGCACGCGGCCAACCTGTTCTGGCGGCAGCTGATCCAGGTCGACCGCGGGATCCACGAGTTCCGGTCCCGTTTCCTGGGCAAGGTCAGTCCGGTGCACTTCTTCTGGGGCTCGTTCGACATGGCGTGCACCCGGTTCTCGGGACGCACCGCGCCGAAGCATCCGGGTGGCGCACCCCACTGCGGCGACTGGGTGATGGTGGAGGGCTACTCACACGAGCTGTCGAGCTGCGGGTGGTGGCCCGGAGGCGGCGAGGAGGGCGCGTTCTACTCGTACGCCTACCCCGAGCCCGACGGTTTCGCCGACTACCCGGTGGCGCCCGACCAGGCGTTCTACAGCACCGAGCACCGCCAGTTCCTGCTGCCCTACGAGGCCGTCCGGACCGCGGACGCCCCCGACGCGACGCTGCAACGATTCCTGCAGACCGCATACGAGGCGGCCGCCGACAACGCCGACTGGGATCGCGCCGCGCTCGAGTGCGATCCGCGGCGGTGGCGTTCGAGCCGCTGATCTTCGCGCGCCCGCCTCCAACTGCGACAACCGAACTCCCGCGCGCGCACTGATGCCACGGAGGGCATCCATCAGTATCATTGCGACGTCGTCGAGCGACGGTACTTTTTTGGAGGCGGAGAGGTCAGGGCGAATCGGTGGGTGACGAGCACAATCCTGGTCACGCCGCGCCGGAAGGCCGAGCGCCCTGGGAGCGCCCCCTCGCCGACAGCACCTATCGCGAAGCGCAGGCCCGCCGACACGGGCGTCACGAGTCCGATCCGGGAGCGATCGACACGCCCGGATCCGCAGGCCGACGCGCGGACGACGGCGACACGAGTGAACGGCTGTCCGTCGCCGAACTGATGGAAAAGATGGGCCGGCCCGCGGGCCGGGCCTCCCGCGGGCGGCGCGCCCGAGCGGACGAGGACGACGCCCGAGTCGCCGGCTACGGTTCCGACGTCGACCCGATGGACGACCAGGACCCGACCGAGATCATCCCGTCCGTCACCGACGACGACTACCTGTTCGCCGAGGATCCCTACGACGACCCCGAGCCGTCCGCCCCGAACTGGGTGGAAGAGGCTGTGACGACCGCGTCACCCCAGGCCGTCGGCAACCCCCAGCCGACCAGGCTCGCCGCGAGCAAGACCCGCAGGCAACGCAAGCTACTGCTGTTCGGACGGTCCGCCGTCGCGCTCGTCGCGGTCATGGCGCTGCTCGCGACCGGCGTCGTGTGGGGATACCTGAGGACCACCGAGGGCCGGTTCTCGCAGATCGCCGCACTCGACACCGACTCCACCGACATCATCGACCCCGGCGGGCAGACCGGCGACGAGACGTATCTGATCGTCGGCACCGACACGCGCGCCGGAGCCGCCGGAGCGGTGGGCGCCGGCACCGTCGAGGACGCCGAGGGCGCCCGCGCGGACACCGTCATGCTCGTCCACGTCCCGGCCGATCGCAGCCGCGTCGTCGCGGTGTCGTTCCCCCGTGACCTCGACGTGGAGCGGCCGGTCTGTCAGGGCTGGGACAGCACGACCGGCGAATACACCGACGAGACGTACCCCGCCGCCGACGGCGACAAGCTGAACGCCACCTACGCACTCGGCGGACCGAAGTGCCTGGTGAAGGTGATCCAGAAGGTATCCGGTGTGAAGATCCGCCACTTCGTCGGCATGGACTTCGCGGGCTTCGAGAACATGGTCAACGAGGTCGGCGGCGTGAAGGTATGCGTCCCGCAACCACTGATCGACGGTGAGCTGGGCACGATCCTGCCGACGGCGGGCACCCAGACCCTCGACGGCAAGAAGGCGCTCGACTACGTGCGCGCCCGTCACGTCGAGGCGGAGGGCAACGGCGACTACGGCCGGATCAAACGCCAGCAACTGTTCCTGTCGGCGCTGCTGCGTGAGGCGATGTCGAGCAAGGTGCTGTTCGATCCCACCAAGCTCAACGGCTTCATCAACGCGTTCACCCGGGCCACGTTCGTCGAGAACATCGACACCAAGTCGCTACTCACGCTCGGCCAGTCGCTGCGCAACGTCGACGCCGGCGCCGTCACGTTCATCACCGTCCCGACCGCCGGAACCAACGAGTGGGGCAACGAGATCCCCCGACTCGACGACATCAAGGACATCTTCAAGGCGATCATCGACGACGAGCCCCTCCCGGGCGAGAAGCGCACCGAGGACACCAAGAAGGACGCCGCGCCCGCCCCGGACCACGCCGTCGACCAGCTCGCGCTGAGTCCGGAAGAGGTGACGCTCCAGGTATCCAACGGCTCGGGCGTCTCCGGGCTGGCCGCCACGACCGCCGACCAGCTCGCCGCGTATGGGTTCCAGATCTACAGCGTCGGCAACTACACCGGCACCAGCAGCCAGACCGTCGTCCGGTTCTCCCCCGGCCGCGAGGCCGAGGCTGCGACCGTGGCGTCGTCCATCCCCGGTGCGGTGCTCGAATCGGTATCCGGCCTCGGCAACATCGTCGAGGTGGTTCTCGGCAGCGAGTTCGACCGCACCCTCGTCGCCCCCGTCGAGGCCGGCACGCCCGTCGACGCCGGGCACGCACGGGTCGGCGCCGACGAGGAGATCGAGCTGCCCGCCGACCTCGCAGTCACCAACGCGACGGACAATCCCTGCACCTGACCGCCGGAACTGCGCCTGGCATTCACCCACCGTTCACCTGACCGGGGTGACTTGGTTTCCGCTGCACCGTAGGCTGTGACCTCATGCGCGTCGCTTACAACGAACAGATGACCGAGCTCGCCGACACCCTCGGCGAGATGGCGGGCTTGGCCGGGGCGGCCATGGAGAAGGCCACCCAGGCCCTCCTGCACGCCGACCTGGGTCTCGCCGAGCAGGTCATCGGCGAGCACGAGAAGATCACCGAGCTGAGTGTCGTGGCCGAGGAACGGGCGTTCGCCCTCCTTGCCCTGCAGGCCCCGGTCGCCGGCGACCTGCGGTCCGTCGTCAGCGGTATCCAGATCGTCTCCGACATCGACCGCATGGGTGCGCTCGCGCTGCACGTCGCCAAGATCACGCGCCGCCGGCACCCCAACCACGTCCTCCCCGAAGAGGTCAACGGCTACTTCGCCGAGATGGGCCGGATCGCCGTCGCGCTCGGCGCCGGCGCCAAGGAAGTCCTCGAGACCCGCGATCCCGAACGTGCAGCGAAGATGCACGAAGAGGACGACGCGATGGACGACCTGCACCGCCACCTGTTCAGCGTCCTCATGGACCGGGAGTGGTCGCACGGTGTCGCAGCCGCCGTCGACGTGACGCTCCTGGGCCGCTTCTACGAGCGCTTCGCGGACCACACCGTCGAGGTCGCGCGCCGGGTCATCTTCCTCGTCACCGGCAAGATGCCGGTCGAACCGAGCAACGACTCCGACGACCTCACGTCGTACCCGGAGCTGTAGAGCCCCCAGCACGATCGGCGCGGGGCCCGGCACCGGCCGGACCCCGCGCCGTCTGCGCTACTGGGTTCGCAGATCGAACATGTTCGGATCGGTGACGACGACGTCACCGTCGAACGTCATCCGGTACATCATCGAATTCGACACGCGCTGGAAGATGCCGAACGGCTCCACCGCGTTCGGTGTCCACGCCGGGACCAGGCCCAGCATGTCGATGTCCGTGGCGTTCTGGAATCCCTGCATCACCGCGGACGCGTCGATCGTGTCGAGGGTCTGGGCGACCTCACCGAACGCGCGCACCGACAGCCACGAGAAGATCTCGGTGCCGTTGAGGTTGGCGCGTTCCAGGTTCTCCTCGCCGGACGCGGACATGTCGTCGAGGAACGGGACCAGCCCCGGGAACTGGTCGGTGCTCGACGACGGCGCCGGCACCGGGCTGGTGTAGATCGACGACGTCGCGAACGTACCCAGGTCCTGCAGGTCGGCCTGCGTGAATCCGGTTGCCGCCAGCGCGAATCCGAGTTTCGACCCGAGCTGTTCGAACGCGTCGGCCATCTGGTTGGCCTCGGTGGCGGGCAGCGCCATGATGACGCCCTGCGCTCCGTTGCGCTCGGCCGCCGCGATGAACTGTGTGTAGTCGGTCGCACCGGCACCCACCGCGACCTCGTTGACGATCTCGGCCCCCTTCGCCTTCACCGCGGGCGTGAGCATCTGGCTGAGCATGGCCGCGACCGGGACGTCGGGGCGCATCAGCGACAGCTTGGTCTTGCCCTGCGCGACGAGCGCGTCGACATTGGCGTAGAGCGTGAGCAGCGACCCCGCGAACGGCGTGAACACGTTGGGCGCAGTGAAGTCCGCGATGTTCATCGGGTTCATTCCGATGCGCGGGATACCTGCCGCCGCGAGGATCTGCGACACCGCCTCCGGCGACGCCGGGGTGAAGTCGGCCAGCGTGGCGGTCACGCCCTTGCCGACCATGTCGTTGGCGCAGTCGACCTCCTTGTTGGGATCGCCCATCGAGTCGCACTGGATCAGCTCGAGTGGCCGACCTGACACGCCGCCGCGGGAATTGAGGGCCTGGATCGACGCCGTCATGCCGGCCGCCTGGCTGGCCACCGACACGCCACCCGCCTCGACCGCGAGGATCTGGCCGACCTTGATCGGATCGCCCGTCGCGGCATTCTCGGCGGCGTCGGCGGAACTGTCGTTGCTGCAACCCGAGGCCACGAGGCCGACGGTGGCGAGGGCTGCGATCGCCGGAGCAAGGGTCTTCAGTTTCACGTGATGTCCTTCTCGATAGGCGCTGCACTTCCGGACGAGATGTGGAGCCACGGATCGCGAAACCGTCCCCCTCGGCGCTGTCCGCACCTCCTATCCGGCTTGCCGCAGGAGCGTAGTGAAACTTCGAGCAATGTTTGGGCGATTCGGACAATTGCAGTGAATGCGCAGATAGCTGCCATCGCAAACGACCGAGTAAGACATGAGGCTTATCCTCGGTTATCACCTCGAACGCTCCGGGCCGCCGACACTGCGGCCGACCTCGCCGGCGGCGGGCATGATCGAGAGGTGATCGACGACCGGACCGCGCGCCTGACGGCGGGGGTCTTCGCTGCGGTCTGCGGACTGTCGGGAGCACTCGGCCTGCTGGCCTCGGCCGTGAGCGTGGAGAACCGGTTCGTGGTCCTGCTGGCGGGACAGACGCCGACACTGCTCGTCATCGCACTGGTCGGCGCCGCCGTCGCCGCGTTCGCCGGGCAGTGGGCCGTCCAGGCGGCCTGCCTGGCCGTCTGCGCCGTCGGCGTCGGGGTTCTCGCCCCGCTGTACATTCCCGGCGCGGACGGTGCCGCGACGCCGGACCCGTCCGGTCCGTCGGTGCGAGTCATGCAGGCCAACACCAAGATCGGCCGCGCCGATCCCGCATCCCTGGTCCGTACCGTGCGCGACCGCGGCGTCGACGTCCTCACCGTCCAGGAACTCACCGACGAGTCGATCGACGGACTGCAGGCCGCCGGCCTCGACGACCTGCTGCCGTACCGGTTCGTGGTGTCGTACGGCCCGGGTGGCGAGGGCGGCGGCATCTACAGCCGCTTCCCGCTGTCGAACACCCGCAATCTGGAGGGCTACCTGTCCGCGAACCTCACCGCGGATCTCGATGTGGGGCTACGAGAACCCGTGTCCCTGTTGGCGGTTCACCCCGCGCCCGCCTACCTGTTCCCGGCGCAGCTGTGGGCGGCGGAACTGCGCGGCCTGCACGGCGAGATGCTCGCGGACGCGCCGCGCGACAACGTCATCGTCAGCGGAGACTTCAACGCGAGCTACACCCAGCGCCAGTACCGTGAGCTGCTCACCGACGGCTACACCGACGCGGCCGACCAGGTGGGCGCCGGGCTGCTGCCCACCATGCCGGCCAACCGTCGGCTCCCCGCGTTCACGGGCATAGACCGCATCATCACCGAGGGCGCCGCGGTGACCGCCCTCGAGCGCATCGAGATCGTCGGGTCGGACCACCACGGACTCGTCGCCGACGTCCGGTTGGCCGTTCCCGCGGCCGTCCCTGCGCCGCAGAACGGAACGCGGACCGGGGCCTAGCCGAAGCGGCCGGAGATGTAGTCCTCGGTGGCCTTCTGGGTGGGGTTGGAGAAGATCTTCTCGGTGTCGTCGATCTCGATGAGCCGGCCCGGCTTGCCGGTGGCCTCGAGGTTGAAGAACGCCGTCTGATCGCTCACGCGCGCCGCCTGCTGCATGTTGTGCGTGACGATGACGATCGTGAAGTCCTTCTTGAGCTCGGTGATGAGGTCCTCGATCGCGAGCGTCGAGATCGGGTCCAGCGCCGAACACGGTTCGTCCATGAGCAGCACGTCCGGCGAGACCGCGATGGCGCGCGCGATGCACAGACGCTGCTGCTGACCACCGGACAGGCCACCGCCCGGCTTGTCGAGCCGGTCCTTGACCTCGTTCCACAGGTTGGCGCCGCGCAGCGACTCCTCCGCGACCTCGTCGAGCTTCTTCTTGTTGCGCTCGCCCTGCAGCTTGAGGCCGGCGACGACGTTGTCCCGGATGGACATGGTCGGGAAGGGGTTCGGCCGCTGGAAGACCATGCCGATCGTCTTGCGGACGCCCACCGGATCGACGGACGAGCCGTAGATGTCCTCGCCGTCGAGCAGCACCGAGCCCTCGACGCGCGCGCCCGGGGTCACCTCGTGCATGCGGTTGAGGGAGCGCAGCACCGTCGACTTGCCGCAACCGGACGGGCCGATGAACGCGGTGACGCTGCGCGGGGGCACCGACAGCCCGACATCGGCGACGGCGTGGAACTTGCCGTAGTAGATGTTGACGTCCTTGAGATCCAGACGCTTGGCCATTACCGGCTCCCTACTGATGTGAGCGCTAGCTCGAGTATGTGCTGACGAGATTCGGGGGATGCGGCGATCGCGGCGATCGCCTCCGCTTCGGTGCTCACTTGTTGCGCACCGAAGCGAAGTGACCGATCGTCTTCGCGACGATGTTGAGGACCGCGATCAACAGGATCAGGGTCAGTGCCGCACCCCAGATCCGGTTGGAGCCGGCATCGGTCGGGTTGTTCATCTCCGCGACCATCACGCCGGGCAGCGTGCCCATCTCCCCGCCGAACAGGTTGAAGTTGATGAACGGCGCGTAGCCCACCAGGATCAGCAGCGGCGCGGTCTCGCCGAGCACGCGGGCCAGGGCCAACATGACGCCGGTGATGATGCCCGGCAGCGCGGTGGGAACGACGATGCGCGCGATGGTCTTCCACTTGGGCACACCCAGCGCGTACGACGCCTCGCGCAGATCGTTCGGCACGATTCGCAGCATCTCCTCGGTGCTGCGCACCACGACCGGCACCATCAGCAGCACCAGCGCCAGCGACACCGCGAAAGCCGACTTCGGGAAGCCGAACGTCGCGATCCACAGCGCGTAGATGAACAGGGCCGCGACGATCGACGGGACACCGGAGAGGATGTCGACCATGAAAGTGGTGAGCTTGCCGAGCCGCGAGTTGCCCGCGTACTCCACGAGGTAGACGGCGACGAAAAGGCCGAGCGGAACCGACAGCGCCGCACACACCAGTCCCTGCATCAGGGTGCCGATCAGCGCGTGGTAGATACCGCCGCCCTCGGCCGAGGCGGACAAACCGCTGAGCGAGTTCGTGAACCACGTCTGCGACGTGACGGCACCGATGCCCTTGACGATCACCGTCCACAGCACCCACACCAGCGGCACGAGCGCGACGAGCACGGACAGGGTCACCAGCACGGTGGCGGCGACATCGGTGAAGCGGCGGCGGAATCCGACGCCCTGGAATGCGGGAGCCTTGATGGGCTTGTCGAGAACGCTGGTCATCGGTCAGTCCCTCTTTCCGGCGATCGCGGCGCGGGCCGCCGCGTTGACCAAGAAGGTGAGTACGAACAGGACCAGGCCGGCGGCGATGTAGGCGCCCGCCTGGATGTTGTTGTTGAACTCGGCGTAACCGAGGGCGATCTTGGACGCGATCGTCGATCCGCTGTCGAACACCGACCAGCTGAACGCCTGCGACGTCGTGCGCAGGATCATGTACAGCGCCATGGTCTCGCCGAGCGCGCGGCCCAGGCCGAGCATCGAGCCACTGATGTAACCCGACTTGCCGAACGGGATGACGGTGGTGCGCACCACCTCCCAGCGGGTGGCACCGAGCGCCAGCGCGGCCTCGATGTGTGCCTTGGGCGTCTGCCCGAACACCTCGCGGGTCACCGCGGTGATCACCGGCAGGATCATCACCGCGAGCACGATGCCGGCGGTGAAGATCGTGCCGCCGCCGCGGATCGAGCCGGAGCCGTCCGCGAAGATCGGGATCCAGCCGAGGTTCTCGTTGAGCCACACCGCAACCGGGGCGATCGCCGGGGCGAAGATCAGCAGGCCCCACAGGCCGTACACGATCGACGGCACCGCGGCGAGCAGGTCGATGACGTAGGCCAGCGGCCGAGCCACCTTCTTCGGTGCGTACTCGGTGAGGAAGATCGCGATGCCGAGCGCCACCGGCATCGCCAGCACGAGCGCGACAAGCGAGACCATCACCGTCACCTGCAGCAGGTCCAGGACACCGAACGCCATCGAGTTGATGTTGTCGGTGTTCCACTCACGGCTGGTGAGGAAGTTGACCTCGTTGCGCTGCAGCGCCGGAATCGCGCGCCAGATCAGGAAGAAGCCGACAGCGGCAACCAGCAACGTGATGAAGACCGCCGACCCCGACGCCAGCGATCCGAAGATCCGGTCGCCGGGACGGGTGACCGTCTTGCGCTTCGTTGTCTCGGGGGAAGTGATCGGGACCTCCGGGGTGCCGTTCGGACCGCCCACCCCGGCCCCGCCGTCCGCGGGGCCGGAGGCGCGTGGTGTTGACCGTGTGCTCGCGTCAGTCATCTGCGCTCACATTCTCTGTCTGAATATAGATGGGCGGTCCGAATGGCGACGGGTCCGATCAGGCGATCGCGGAGATCGACTCGTTGATCTTGGCGCGGAACGACTCCGGCAGCGGCACGTAGCCCTGCTCGGCGAGGGTCTGCTGACCCTCGTTGGCGGCGCTGGTCAGGAAGGACTTCACGGCCGCGGTGGTCGCGGCGTCGTAGCCCTTGGAGCACACGACCTCGTAGGTCGCGAGAACCAGCGGGTAGGCGCCGGCTTCCGTGGTGCCGTAGATCGACTTCAGGTCCAGCGTGAGGTCACCGGTGCCCGAGCCCTTGAACGACGCGTTGGCGATGGCCTTCGACGCTGTCTCCTGCGACAGCTTCACCGGGCCGGAGCCGGTGTCGATCTGGGCGGACGGCAGCTTCTGCTGATCCGCGAAGGACTTCTCGACGTAGGTGATCGAACCGGGCGCGGTGGCCACGGCCTGTGCGACACCGGCGGAGCCCTTGGCGCCTTCGCCGACACCACCCTTGAAGTCCGAGCCCGCGCCGGCGGTCCACGCACCGTTGGAAGCAGCCTCGAGGTACTGCTGGAAGTTGTCGCTGGTGCCGGACGAATCCGAACGCACGATCGGGCTGATCTTCTCGTCGGGCAGCTTGACGCCGGAGTTCAGCGCCGCGATGGCCGGATCGTTCCAGTTGGTGATGCCACCGTTGAAGATCTTGGCGATGGTCTCGCCGTTGAGCACCAGGTTGTCGACGCCGTCGAGGTTGTAGGCGATCGCGACCGGGCCGAACACGAGCGGCAGGTTCCACGCGTCGTTGCCCTGGCAGCGGGCCTTCGCCTGATCGGCCTGCTCGCCCTTGATGGCGGAGTCGGAGCCGGCGAAGTCGATCTGGTTCGCGATGAACTGCGTGCGGCCGTCACCGGAACCGCTGGGGTTGTAGGCGACGTTGACGTTCTTGCCCTTCTGCTGGCAAGCCGCGATGTAGGCCGAGGTGAACTCGTCCATCGCGTTCTTCTGCGCGGACGAACCCGCACCGGAGAGCTTGTCCTTGCCGTCGCACAGGGCGGTCGACGCCGACGTGTCGACGGTGGACGACGCGGCATTGTTGTCGCTGCCGCACGCCGTCAGAGACATCGCCGTCACGGCACCGACTGCCACCATTCCGAGCAGTGCGCCGTTTCGCTTGAGGTTCACCCTTGTCCTCCGCTGGTCTAGCGTCTCGCCCGACTCCGGGCGGCATGGGAAGCGCGAATCACGCGTGACTCGCACCGGGCGACCGACTGCCAC
Organism: Rhodococcus sp. AG1013; assembly: GCF_003350365.1. Lineage (NCBI taxonomy): Bacteria > Bacillati > Actinomycetota > Actinomycetes > Mycobacteriales > Nocardiaceae > Rhodococcus > Rhodococcus sp. AG1013. The sequence goes on along the minus strand of NZ_QQAT01000006.1, from coordinate 154,939 downwards.
CCAGGCCAGAAACGTAAGGGGCGCCGGTAGCCAACTGGACCCGGTTCGGTGAACGGAAGGTGAACTCCCGAGAGAAATCTTCGGAGGGGATCGTCACACCCACCCGACCTGCACGAACAGCCGTTATCGGGACGGGGTGGCGTACGCGACGTCGACGTGGAACCGCTCGAACGCGAGCCGCTCGTACGTGTGCAGCGCCGCGGTGTTGTCGCCCTCGACGTACAGCAGCACCGTCTCCAGGCCGCGGTCGCGCAGGTAGTGCAGCCCGGCCAGCGTCAGCACCCGGCCGAGGCCACGCCCCTGCGCGTCGGGGCCGATGCCGACCACGTACACCTCGCCGAGCGCCGGGGTGTCGTTCTCGGGTGCGTGCACCTTGGTCCAGTGGAAACCGAGGAGGCGGTTCGGGTCCCCCGCAGCCCCCTCTGCCGGGTAGGCGAGGAACAGCCCCGCCGGATCGAACCACGGTTCGGCGCGGCGCTCGTCGACGTCGCGCTGCGTCCAGCTCCCCTGCTCGGGATGCCACGCGAAGGCGGCGGCGTTGACCCGCAACAGCTCCGCGTCGTCCTCCGGTCCGCGATACGTGCGCAGCGTGACCCCGTCCGGCACGACGACGTCGGGCAGTTCGGGGGTCGCGAGCGGCCGGCGCAGCTGCAGCAGCTCACGTGCGCCGACGAGTCCGAGCCGGCGCGCGACCGCGACCGCGGCGGGGTGGTTGCCGTGCGCCCACACCCGGGTGCCGGGACCACCGGCCTCCAGAGCCTCGGCCACCATCCGTCTACCGATCCCGGCCCCGCGCTCGGCGGGGTCGACCACGACCTCCGCCATCGCGGGATGCTCACCGTGACCGGGCTCGAGTTGCGCATACCCGACGACCCGACCGTCCGAGGTGGACACCAGGTGGCGGACCGAGCCGGCCGCGGTGAGCGCGCGCACGGCGTGCTCGGACACCGGCGCCGTACCGTCCGCCGCGGTGGCCCGTTCGATCATCGCCCGCACGGCCTCCGCCGGCGGTGAATCGATCCAGTCGAGCTGCTGCGTGGCCATCTAATACGCCGATCCGTTGGTGGGAGTGAGGTCGGGGTCGTCGGAGTCGGCGTCGCCGAGGTCGTCCGCGGCGGCGGCCTGCCCGGGCCGGTTCGACGGCCGCGCGGGACGCACGGCCTTGTAGCCGACGTTGCGGACCGTGCCGATCAGCGACTCGTACTCCGAGCCGAGCTTCGCGCGCAGCCGTCGCACGTGGACGTCGACCGTGCGGGTGCCGCCGAAGAAGTCGTAGCCCCACACCTCCTGCAGCAGCTGCGCTCGGGTGAACACCCGACCGGCGTGCTGCGCGAGGTACTTGAGGAGTTCGAACTCCTTGTAAGTCAGATCGAGGGGACGACCCCGCAGTCGTGCGGTGTACGTCCCCTCGTCGATCACGAGCTCGCCGAGCGTGATCTTGCCGGCGGATTCCGGACTCGCCACACCCCCGTTGCGGCCGACCAGCAACCGCAGTCGCGCGTCGAGTTCCGCCGGGCCGGTGGTCGGCAACAGAATGTCGTCGAGACCCCAGTCCGAGTTGACGGCCACCAGGCCGCCCTCGGTGAGGACCGCCACGACCGGGACCGCCGACCCGGTGCTGCCGAGCAGTCGGCACAGGCCGCGCGCGGCCGCGAGGTCGGTGCGGGCGTCGACGAGCGCCACGTCCGCGGATCCCGCCTCCAGCAGGGACGACACCTCCGTCGGAGCGGGGCGAACGGAATGTGACAGCAGCGCCAACGAGGGCAGCACCGCCTCGGGGTTCTGGTCGGAGGTCAGAAGCAGTAGCTCCACTCCACCTCCCTCTCTCGCGGCACGAATGCCGGCGGAAGAGCCGACACCGAGTGGACCGACGTTCTTGTTTCGGGGACAGATTAGCGCGAGTTTGCGCAGGACCGCCGCACCGGTCCTCGGCGAGGCCGGTAAGAATGATGTGGTGCGGAAACTCATCATCGGACTGGTGTGCCTCGTCGGACTCGTCGTCGTCGTCGACTTCGGCGCTGCCGCCTACTCCGAATACCGCGTCTCGCGCGCGCTCCGCGAGGGCGGCTCCCTCACCGCCGATCCCGAGGTCACCATCCACGGTTTCCCGTTCCTCACCCAGGCGCGGAACGGCAAGTACGACAACGTCGAGGTCCGCGCCCGGCAGGTGCCGAACGACATGATCGGCGAGGTGACCATCGAGGCGACCCTGAACGGCGTGTCGGTGCCGGCGTCGGCCCTGCTCGACGGCTCGGTCCGCACCGTCCCGGTCGATCATCTCGACGGCCGGATGATGATCGACGCCACCGACCTGGGGCGATTCCTCGGCATCCCTGACCTGCAGGTTTCCGCACCCCCGGCGAGCAAGTCGGACGGCACCGGGGGTTCCGGCGGCTCCGGCTCCCCCACCACCGGCGGGATCGTGCTGACCGGCACGGTGCCGGTGGGTCCGCTGCAGACGTCGGTGAGCGTGCAGGCCGACCTGGTGCTGCGCGGCGAGCAGTTGGTGATCGTGGCGACGGACTTCTATTTCGGGCCGGAGGGCGAGGCCGACTTCACGGTGCCCGCACCGCTCCGGCAGGGGGTGCTCGACCTGTTCACCAAGACGATCGATCCGCAGTCGCTCCCATTCGGTGTCATGCCCACCGAGGTCTACGCGGAGGGCTCGCAGATCGTCATCGAAGGGTCCGGCGACAACGTCGTCGTCAACCTCGACGAATTGAAGACGAAGCAGTGACCGCAATCACGATCCTGGTCATCGCGGTCGTCGCGACGCTCGCCGGCGGGCTGATCCTGCGCGGCCGCGCCGGTAAGGTCCGCGCATCCACGCCCGCCCCCACGGCCGACGCGGTGGACGACGCGTGGACCGCACAGCTCGCCGCGGCCGGCGTGACGGCCACCGGGCGACCGATCGTTCTGCACTTCTCGGCCGACTGGTGCGGGCCGTGCGCCGCGGTGCGCCGCGTGATCGGGCAGGTGCTCGAGCGCCTCGACGCCGACACCGACGGCTCACCCGACTCCCCCACCGCCACCGAGGTGGAGCTCGATATCGACGAGCACCCTTCCCTCGCAAAGACACTCGGTGTCCTGTCCCTGCCGACGACGTTCATTCTCGACGGAGCACTGGTCGAGCGCTTCCGAATCTCCGGTGTGCCGTCGGCCACGGACCTCCAGTCGTCGATCGAGACCCTCCTCACATCCGGGGATTCAATTTCCTGAGAAACCGGGTACGCTGCACCACGTGTACGCCAACCATGAGCTGATGCTCACCCGTCGCCGCGCAGTCGATCTGTGCCGCCTCGGTGGTTGTTGCTGTCCCTGCTGTTGATCACGCAGACGGTCGATCTTTCTTCCCAGCGTTCTCGCTGACGGACCCGTCGGTGATCGGTGAAACCCCGAAATCCGGTCCCTGCCGCGTTCCCACGTCGGCATGTCAGCACTCGGTAGCCCGCAGGAGCACTCCCAGATGTCCACTCCCACACTCCAGAACCAGCAGGTCGACGTCCGCGGTCCACGCTTTGCCGCATGGATCACCACCGCTGTCCTCGTCGCGGTGCTGGTGCTGTCGACCGTCTCGACCCTCGCCTCCGGCCTGCTGCTGGCAGCACAGGCGGTCGTGTTCGCGATCGGTGCCGTCGCCGGCCCGCGTCGCAGCCCGTACGGGCGGCTCTTCGCGACGCTGGTCGCGCCGCGTCTGAGCCCCACCGTCGAACGCGAACCCGTCGCACCGTTGCGGTTCGCGCAGCTCGTCGGCCTGGTCTTCGCGGCCGTCGGCACCGTCGCGTTCCTGCTCGGCGCCGGCCTCGTCGGCGGAATCGCCACCGGCTTCGCGCTGTTCGCGGCCCTGCTCAACGCCGCGTTCGGGATCTGCCTGGGCTGCCAGATCTACCCGCTCGCCACCCGCCTGCGCGGCGGCGCGACCCCCAGCGCGGCCTGAGCCGCAGTACTTCGCTCCACCCGTGCGGGCCCTCAACCGCACAGCACTCCCGCGCTCCACACACGCCGTTCCCACACCGAAAGGACAACCCATGGCTCGCTCCGACGTCCTGGTCTCCGCAGACTGGGCAGAGCAGAACCTCACCGCCCCGAAGACCGTCTTCATCGAGGTCGACGAGGACACCGCCGCGTACGACGGTGGCCACATCGAGGGCGCGATCAAGCTCGACTGGCGCAAGGATCTGCAGGACGGCGTCCGCCGCGACTTCCTGAACCAGGAGCAGTTCTCCGCTCTGCTGTCCGCGAAGGGCGTCGCCAACGACGACACCGTGGTCCTCTACGGCGGCAACAACAACTGGTTCGCGGCCTACGCCTACTGGTACTTCAAGCTGTACGGCCACCAGGACATCAAGCTGATCGACGGCGGCCGCAAGAAGTGGGAACTCGACGGCCGTCCGCTGTCGAGCGAGACCGTCACCCGCCCGGCCACCGAGTACAAGGCCGCCGCGCCCGACACCTCGATCCGCGCGTTCCGCGACGACGTGATCGCCGCGATCGGTTCCGCGAACCTGGTCGACGTCCGCTCCCCCGACGAGTACTCGGGCAAGATCCTGGCCCCGGCGCACCTGCCGCAGGAGCAGGCGCAGCAGCGCGGCCACGTCCCGGGCGCCATCAACATCCCGTGGAGCACCACCGCCAACGAGGACGGGACCTTCAAGTCCGACGAGGACCTCGCGAAGCTGTACGCGGACAAGGGATTCGACGAGACCAAGGACACCATCGCCTACTGCCGCATCGGCGAGCGGTCGAGCCACACCTGGTTCGTGCTGCAGGAGATCCTCGGCAAGCAGAACGTGAAGAACTACGACGGCAGCTGGGTCGAGTACGGCTCACTGGTCGGCGCACCGATCGAGTTGGGAGCATAAGAGATATGTGCGGAGCACCTGTTCAGACCCAGACCCTGCCCGCGGGCGTCGACGTCGAGAAGGAAACCGTCATCACCGGCCGCGTCCTGGCCGCTGACGGCCAGCCGGTGGGCGGCGCGTTCGTGCGCCTGCTCGACGGCACCGACGAGTTCACCGCCGAGGTCGTCGCGTCCGCGACCGGCGACTTCCGCTTCTTCGCGGCCCCCGGAACCTGGAAGGTGCGTGCACTCTCCAGCTCCGGCAACGGCGACGTGACGATCAGCCCGGACAGCGCCGGCGTCTACGCCGTCGACGTGACGGTCGCCAAGTAGATCCAGACCCTCGAAAGGGGCGCCACTCCTGTTGGAGTGACGCCCCTTTCGTCGTCCGACGGCGGCCACTGCGCGAGGCCTTCGACGCCGTGTGCCGGTCCGGCGGGTGGGACCGGAGCTACCAGTAGTCAGGAACCGGACGACAGCGACGAGCCGGTCGATCCGCCGGACGTCGGGGTCACCGGCGCGTCCTCGCGTGCGAGACCGCTGATCCAGTCGACCACCTTCTCGCTGTCCCAGTACCAGGGGTCGTTCGGGTTGGAGTTCCAGTACAGGATGTGCTGGATGAAGCCCAGGAAGATGTACGGCTCCACGATCAGGTTCACGACGCCGCGGTTGTCCTCGACGAAACCGGCGCCCTCGGCACGCAGCTTCGCGCGCACCACGTCGGCGCCCGGGCCGCGCGCCCAGTCCACCATCGCGGCGACGCGCTCCGGCGTCGCCTCCGCGGCCGCCGCGTCGTCGCGGTAGGTCTGGTCGGCCACCTTGCGCAGCACGTCGAGCAGGGACTCGTCGGAGGTGAACCAGTCGTCCCGCGTGACGATGTGCGCGATGGTCCGCGCCGACATCTCGGACATCACTCGACCGAAGTCGGCGAACGTCTGCACCGGATTGAGCACCGTGAACCGCATCTGCCCGAGCACCCCGAGCGCGAGTTCGAGGACCGCGATCTCCGGTAGGGCGTCGCACGCGATGTCGTACGGCCGGCAGGCGTACAGGATCTTGCCGTCGAGGGCGCCGTAGTCGGCCGGTTCCGACGACATGAATCCGCCGCCGCGCGGTCCGGGCGCCCCCAGCGACGGGGTGCCGGCGGGACGGTACGGGTCCCCGACGAGCGCAACCCCGGCGATATCGTCGGCGGTGACGGTCGCCGAGCCGTCCCGGTGGCCGAGTTCGCGGGCGACGCGCTCGGTGACCTCGGCGCCGACGCTGTAGCCGAGCAGCACGAACTGGGTCGCGTCGCCGCACTGCGTCTTCTTCTCGTCCAGAATCCGGTTCATCGACGCGACACCCGCCGCCACCGAGTCCTGATAGGTGGGCACGTCCTCGAGCAGACCCAGCCCGAATGTCGACGGGTACGGGACGTACATCCAGCCCACCGTGCCCGGCTGATCCCGATTCGCCTCGCCGAGCGGGACGGTGATGTTGGGGAGCCAGTTCGACCACGGCACCCGCTCCCCGTCGTCGAACGGGTCCCGATCCACCGTCGAGTCACCGGCGCCCGACACCGCGACCACCAGGACGTCGGGGCAGCCGTCGCCGAAGTTGTTCGGGTCCTTCACGGGCGGGCGCAGCGACCCCGAGCCGGATCCCCCCGAGCCCCCGGCCCCCGCGGAACCTTCTGCCACCGCCGGACCCGCGCAGACCAGCAGCGTCACCGCCGCGATCACCCCGCCGAGCGCGGACACGATTCCTCGACGAGCCATCGACACCTCCGACCGTGCGCACCCCCGCAGGCGTGACAGTTCGTGATTCGTTCGCGATTCCGCGAGCACCGTATACCGCAAATCCGGTACGGATCGGGAATCGACAAGATCAGTGCCCGGAACCGCCGCGTTGCTGCCGATTTCGAACGCCTCGGGGGTGCGGTCTAAGATGGGCGCGTGGTCATCTTCTTCGAGGTTCTCCTGGTTCTTGCCGCCATCCTGATCACCTGGTTCTCGCTGTACGTCGTGTACCGGTTGGTCACCGATAAGCCGTGAGTCAGGATCCGGACGCGGGCTCGGAAACGCAGCCTGACGACACCGAGTCGCACGTTGCTCGTGGCAGCGGCGACCGCGCGGTCGCGGGTGCCGTAGAGCGCGCGAAGGAAACGGCGGGACGCAACATCCCGACGCTGCCCGATCTGCCCCTGCCCGAGGACACCGCGAATCTGCGCCTCGGGCCGGACCTGCATCCCGGATTGCTCGCACTGCTGCCGTTGGTCGGCGTGTGGCGCGGCGAGGGTGAAGGACACGATCCGGAGACCGGCGACTACCCGTTCGGTCAGCAGATCGTCGTCTCGCACGACGGTGGCAACTACCTGGCGTGGGAATCCCGTTCCTGGCGCCTGGACGCCGACGGTCAATACGTGGGACCCGGTCAGCGCGAGAGCGGCTACTGGCGCGTCGCCGGTGACGGCATCCCCGGCAGCACCAACGAAGAGGTCGTCGAGCTCCTGCTCACGCACGCCTCCGGTGTGGTCGAGCTGTTCTACGGCCAGGCTCTCACGCAGTCGTCGTGGGAACTCGCGACCGACGTCGTGATCCGCAGCGAGTCCGGCGAGCTGATCGGCGGCGCCAAGCGTCTGTACGGCATCGTCGAAGGCGGCGATCTGGCCTACGTCGAGGAGCGCGTCGTCGCCGACGGCCCCCTCGCGCCGCGGTTCTCCGCGCGTCTGTCGCGCTACATCGGCTGAGACAGCCTCATACACAGCAACGACCCCCGGGCCCGTCCACTGACGATGCCCGGGGGCTTCGTTTGTCGTGGGTTTCCGATCTGGACGTGACCGGAGAGCTCGGGGGTCGGGTAGCTGCCTGGGATTCGCCAGCCGCGAGGCGGTCAGTGAATTCCGAGAGCATCGTGGCTAGGTGACAGCCACCTCACGTGTCCGTTTGTCATTCAACTCCAGACCACCTCCTTCCTCGTGTACGCCCGAAGCTACGCCCGGTCACGGCGCTCGGCAACAGTTTTTCGGTCGAAGGTGCCCTCAGCGCAACGAAGCGAGCCCCGCCCCGGAGATGTCCAGGGCGGGGCTCGTTTTCGAAGTGCTCATGGGAGTTCACGGCACGGATTCACGCGCGCAGCGTGCCGACGATTCCCGTTCGGGATGGACTAGCTGATGACGATCAAAGCTCTCTTCGACAATGCCGATGCGGGCAGGGCTACCAGCATGCGCTGGTAGCCCTGCCCGCATTCTTGCCGGAGCCGAGTCAGCTCAGGTTGCCGAGCACATTGCCGAGGATTCCGCCGACCACGTTGCTGATCGAACCCTGCGGATCGGTGATGGATCCGAAGACCTGGCCCGATCCGGTGTTCACCGAACCGAAGCCCAGATCCTCGAGGCTGCCCGAGCCGGCCTCGATGGGGTTCGGCGGACGAACGGTGACGCACACGCCCATCGGGTTGATGTTCCAGTCGCCATTCGCGAGCACGATGTTGGTGCCGGCGCCGCTGTCGAGCTTGGAGCCGACCGTGGCGTTGTCCGGGACCTTGTAGGTGGTTTCCAAGGCGATCACGCCGCCACCCGCGGTGGTCCACCCGCCACCCTTGGCGATGACGGCGTTGTTGCCCACGACGGCGGTACCGGTGACGTCCGTCCACTGCTGATTCCCGATAGCCCATTTGACGTTCAGACGAGCCTTCACCAGCTGGAAACCTGCCGGGTGGAAGTCACGGATCTGGTCGACGAGCGCCCCCGAACCGGACACCTTGGTTAGGTAGGTGACGGTGCGCCCCGGTGCGACCGTGCCGTCGCCGACAACCTCCTTGCTCACGGTGTACGGAGTCCCGAGCGAGCCGGCCCAACTGTCGGTGACCGACTGGCTGAGCGCGCATGCGGGCGCGGCCTGGGCCGCCGACGCTCCGAGTCCGACGGTAACGCCGGCGGCGAGAAGGGCCACAGAGGCGGTTGTGGCTACGGCGTGGCGTAGTGAGCGGCGTGACATGTAGATGCTCCTTCGATCGTTCCTGAGGGGAGGCAGTTCTATGTAGAACGCGTTTCAATTTAGACCGTGAAGTCACGGCAAATCGCCCATACAGCAGTGAAGACGATCACATACTAACCGGTTTTTCGGACGTTCGTCCAGCAGGGCAGTTACGAGGTGGCGCAACAACTTTTGGGTTCACCGGCCTGTAACGGCGCGGCCGGTAGCCGCGATTGGCCGAACAATTAGAACGCGTTCCACATCTCGGTGCCGCGCTTGCCGACGCGTCGTCCGTGGTCAGGCGGGCCGAGCCGAGTCCAGACCCGCGGACTCCCTGACACAATCCACATCCCGGCCGATTCCGTTACCGACGGTCACGATGCCATCGGCGCGGGCGTCCGGCGGCAACTGGTGCGTAACGAGGACCACGGTCCGTTCCCGATCGACCAGCCCACATTCCCGGTCGAGCAGGGCCCGCTGGATCCTCGCGCCGTCCGCCGCGTCGAGGTGCTCGGTGGGCTCGTCGAGCAGCAGCACCCGCGCAGGGGAGACGAGCGCGCGGGCGAGCAGCAGGCGTCGGCGCTGGCCACCGGAGACCGCCCGAGCCCCACCGCCCAGCGACGTGTGCACGCCACGCGGCAACTGCGCCACCCACTCCCCCAGCCCCACGGTGCGCAGCGCCTCGAGCGCGGTGTCCTCGTCGAGGTCGCCACGGGCGACACGCAGGTTCTCGAGGACCGACGTGTCGAACAGATGGGCGTCCTCGGCGAAGAACCCGATCTCGTGGCGCAGCGCGTCGGGCTGGAATCGTGCGATCGGTGTGCCGTCGAGCGACACGGTGCCGTCGACCGGCGGCAGCAACCCGGCCAGGGTCATGAGCAGCGTGGTCTTGCCCGCACCGCTCCCGCCGACCACGGCGACACGCGCCCCCGGGGACAGATCCAGATCCACGGGCGCGGTCACCCTCTCGCCTCCCGGCCACCCGCACCGCAAGCCCTCGGCACGAACCCGTCCGGGACCCGCCGGCACCTCGGCGCCCTCGGGCAGCGGCTCACCGGCCCGATCCAGCAACGCCAGGATCCGACCCGACGCGATCCGAGCCCGGGTCAGCGCGAGCGCGGCCGCCGGCAGGGCACCGGTCGCCTCGAATGCGGCGAGCGGCACGAGCACGAGGATCGCCAACGACATCGGCGTCATCGCGCCCGGCGTACCACCGTCCGGCCCGTACAGCGTGATTCCGATCAGCAGCGACCCCAGCACACTGGCCCCGATCGCGAGCGGTGTCGCGGCGGCGGCGAACGCCGAGGGCCGGGCGGCCCGGTCGGTGGCCCGAACCGCGTCGTGGTTGGTGGCCTCCGCACTCGCGAGGACGTCGTCGAGGCGTCCGGCCACCCGCAACTCGGCGGCATGGTCGAGTGCGGTCACCGCGGTCTCGCTGAACAGTGCCGTCGCGGCCGCGCTGCGGGACTCCGCAATCCGAGCCGCGCGCGCCGACAGCCACGGCGCCAGCACCCCCGACAGGGCGAGAGCGACGGCGAGAACCAGCGCGGCGGCCGGCGAGATCAGCCCGAGCACGACGACGGCGGACAGTGCCATGATCGCCGCGACGGCGATCGGGATCAGCGCCCGCACCACGACGTCGCCGAGTGCGTCGACGTCGGCACCGGTCCGGGCCAGCAGGTCACCGCGCCGGAGTCCTGCGGCGGCCGCCGGATCACCGTCCGCGAGGCGGCGGTAGATCTTCGTCCGGGCCGACGTGGTGCCGCGCAGCGCGGCGTCGTGCGTCGCGAGACGTTCGAGGTAGCGGAAGACGCCGCGAGAGATGCCGAGCGCACGCACCGCGACCACCGCGACCGTCAGATCGAGCACGGGCGGCATCTGCCACGCCTTCGTGATCAGCCACGCCGACAGCGCCGCGAGCGCCAGCGCACTGCCCAGCGTCGCGACACCCGCGGCGATCGCGGCCAGCACGCGCCGTGGCTGCAGATCCAGCAGCCGTATCGCCCGCACCAGGTCACGATTCATGGTGCTGCGCTCCCGCGTCCTCGTCGGCCACGACGTCGTGTCGGGCCGCCACCTCGGTCACCTGGTCCCCCGCCGCCAGCACGGTCGGGCGATGTCCCACGACCACGACGGTGCGGCCGTGGCGGGCAAGCTCACGTAGCGAGTTCAACACTGTCCGTTCGGTTTCTTCGTCCAGGTGCGCCGTCGGCTCGTCGAGCAACAGCACCGGCCGCGACGACACCAACAGCCGGGTGAGGGCCAGTCGCTGGCGTTGACCGAGCGACAGCCCCAGTCCCCCTGCACCGACGACGGTGTCCCATCCGCGCGGCAGTTCCGCGAGGACATCGTCGAATCCGGTTGCCCGACATGCCTGCTGCAATCGCTCGGCGTCCGTGTCGACGTCGCCGACGAGGGCGAGATTCTCGGCGAGGGTGCCCGGGACGATCACGGGGTGCTGGGGCAGCCACGCGATCTGTGCCCACCATCCGGCCGGGTCCAGGTCACGGACGTCGGTCCCGTCGATCCGCACCGATCCGGCGTCGGGCTCGGTCAGTCCCAGAACCACCTGCAGGGCAGTGGATTTTCCGGACCCGTTGGCACCGGTCAGCACGGTCACGGCGCCGGGCAGGCACCTCGCATCCAACCGGTCCGGCGCCGTCCCCGACCGGGACCGCACGCTGACGCCCGCCAGTTCGACGACGGCACCCTCGGCCACCACCGCGCGAGTGCCGGTCGGCCGCTGTTCCGCGGCCTCGTCCAGCACTCCGAACGCCTTGGTTGCGGCAGCGACACCGTCCTCGGCGGCGTGGAACTGGGCACCGACCATGCGCAGCGGCAGGTAGACCTCGGGCGCGAGGATCAGCGCGACGATGCCCGGCTCGAGTTCCATGTTGCCGAAGACCAGACGCAGGCCGATGCTGACGGCGATGAGCGCCACCGACAGCGTCGCGAGCAGTTCGAGCACCATCGACGACAGGAACGCGACCCGCAGCGACGACATCGTGGTCTTGCGGTGCGCGTCCCCGAGTTCGCGCACCCGCGTCGCGGGGCCGTGTTCGCGGCCGAGCGCCCGCAGCGTCGGCAGGCCTGCCAACAGGTCCAGGAGCTGCCCCGACAGGCGCGTCAACGCGGCGAGCGTCTGCTCGGATTTCCCCTTCGTGAGCAGGCCGATCAGGATCATGAACACGGGGATGAGCGGCAGCGTGATCACGACGATCATCGCCGCCGTCAGGTCCTGCATGACGATCACCACCAGCGTCGCCGGGGTGAGCGTCGCCGCCAGGATGAGCGCGGGCAGATAGCCCGTCAGATACGGCGCCAACGCGCGAACCCCCCGGGTGAGCACGGTCGCGATCTCGTCGCGGCGCGGGTCGAGGGTGCGCGGCGGCATCCGCACGGCCGCCTGCAGGACCTCGACCTCGAGTTCGGCGACCACCCGGTTGGCGGAGCGGTGGGCGTACCGCGCGTGCAGCCAGGCCGCCAGGACCCGCACGGCCACCGCCGCGGCGAGCCACATCAGGTCGGTACGCCAGTCCGCGAGGCTGCGCCGATCGGAGGTGATCACCCCGGCCAGGATCGTGCCGATAAGCACGGCCGAGACGATCACCATCGCGACGTTGATCGCGGACAGGACGACCGTGAGGATCAGGTAGCCGCGCGCCGACGCGGAGTACTTCCACAGGCGGGGGTCCACCGGACCCCCGCGCCGCCCCGCCCGTCGACTCGATCGGGCGGGGCGATCGATACCAGTACTCATCCGACCTTCGTAGGTCCAGCCTTGCGGGGCAGCCCGATCGACGGCGGGATGTGCTTGGTGGAGATCCGCTTACGGAACACCCAGTACGTCCAGCCCTGGTAGCACAGCACGATCGGCGTGAGAATCACTGCCGCCCAACTCATCACCTTCAGGGTGTATGGACTCGACGACGCGTTCTCGATCGTGAGGTTGTACGCCTCGCTCGTCGTCGACGGCATCACGTTCGGATACAGCGACGCGAACAGCAGCACCACGGTGGCGATCACCGCGAGCGTCGTGAACGCGAACGCCCAGCCCTCGCTCTCAGCCCTGGTCAGGAACACCACCGCGATCACGGCAATTGCCGCGAGCGCCACCAGGATCCACGTCCAGCCCTTGCCGTGGGCCAGCTGGGTCCACAGCACGAACCCACCGGCGATCGGGACCGTCGGAATGGCGAGCTTCTTCGCCAGGTCCGCGGCATCGATCCGCACGTCGTCGGCGGTCTTGAGGGCGATGAACACCGCGCCGTGCAGTGCGAACACCAGCGCCGTGGTGATGCCACCGAGCAGCGCGTACGGGTTGAGCAGGTCGAAGAAGGTTGACGTCACCTTCTTGTCCGCGTTGATCGCGACACCGCGGACGATGTTCGCGAATGCCACACCCCACAGCACCGCCGGCACCCAGGAGCCGATCATGATGCCCCAGTCGGCACGACGCCGCCATTTGTCGTCGTCGATCTTGCCGCGCCACTCGATCGCGACGATTCGCAGGATCAGCGCCACCAGGATGATCAGCAGCGGTAGATAGAACCCGGAGAACAATGTCGCGTACCAGTCAGGGAACGCCGCGAACAGCGCACCACCACCGACGATCAACCACACCTCGTTGCCGTCCCAGACGGGCCCGATCGTGTTGAGCAGCACGCGGCGACGGTTCTCCGTCTTGCCCAGGACGGGCATCAGCATTCCGACACCGAAGTCGAACCCCTCGAGTACGAAGTACCCGACGAAGAGCACCGCGATGAGAATGAACCAGAATTCCTGCAGTCCCATGACGGTCTCCTAGTACGCGAACGACAGTTGCTCTTCGGCCTCCGGCTCGCCCGGTTCTCCCGGGCCGCCGGCCTTCGGCGCGGGCCCTCGACCCGGCGGATGCAGGTCGTGCGGCGACGGTCCCTCGATCGCGTACCGACGGATCAGGTAGAACCACACGACACCCAGCGCGCCGTACAGCAGCGTGAACACCACGAGCGAGGTGACGACCAGCCCGGTCGGGTGATCGGAGACACCCTGATCGACGGTGAGCCGGATCAGGTCGACGCCGGTCGGGTTGGGATGCACCACCCAGGGCTGACGTCCCATCTCGGTGAAGATCCAGCCCGCACTGTTCGCGAGGAACGGCATCGGAATTGCGATGAGGCACAACCACTTGAACCAGTTCTGGTCCGGGACTCGACCCTTACGGGTGACCCACAGTCCGGCCAGCGCCAGCGCCAGCGACCCGGCAGCCAGACCGATCATCGCGCGGAACGACCAGTACGTGACGAACAGGTTGGGACGGTAGTTGCCGGGACCGAACTGCTGCTCGTACTGCACCTGCAGATCCTCGACGCCCTGCAGTGTCACGCCGCTGAACTTGCCCTCGGCGAGCCACGGCAACACGAAGGGCACCTCGAGCACGTGCGTGACACCCTCGCAGTTGTTGTGGGTACCGACGGTGAGGATCGAGAAGTCCGGATCGGTCTCGGTGTGACACAACGACTCCGCGGACGCCATCTTCATGGGCTGCTGCTGGAACATCAGCTTGCCCTGGACATCGCCGGTGTAGACGATCCCGATGCCGGCGATGATCATCACCAGCATGCCCATGCGGGCCGCGGGCCGGAACATGTTCCGCGCGTCCTGGACCAACGTCTCGGCGTCCTCCGGCGCCGCGGTCTTGGACTTGCGCATGTTGCGCACCATCCACCAACCGGCGATCCCGACCACGAACGTTGCGGCTGTGAGGAAGCCACCTGCAACCGCGTGAAGGTACGCCGCGATGGCCGTGTTGTTGGTCAGCAGGGCCCAGATGCTCTCGAGCTCGGCGCGTCCGGTCTCCGGATTGAAACGCGCGCCGACGGGGTGCTGCATGAACGAGTTGGCGACGATGATGAAGTACGCCGAGGCGTTCACACCGATCGCGGCCAACCAGATCGTCGCGAGATGGACACCCTTGGGCAGTCGGGTCCAGCCGAAGATCCACAGGCCGAGGAACGTCGACTCGAGGAAGAACGCGACGAGACCCTCGAGCGCCAGTGGGGCACCGAAGACGTCGCCGACGAAGCGGGAGTACTCACTCCAGTTCATACCGAACTGGAACTCCTGCACGATGCCTGTCGCGACACCGATCGCGAAGTTGATCAGGAAGAACTTGCCGAAGAACTTGGTGAGGCGATACCAGTGATCCTTCTTCGTGATCACCCACATCGTCTGCATGATCGCGACCAGCGGGGCCAGTCCGATCGTAAGGGGAACGAAGATGAAGTGGTAGACGGTGGTGATTCCGAACTGCCACCGCGAGACATCCAAGACATCCATGGCTACTCCGAAAAGTCGGCCCGTAGGACAGGCTTCGGGGTCGAGACGTGGGCGTCCGCTCGATCCCTGTTCACAAAGCTACTGCGGGCAGAAGCTCCCCGCAGCGGATTGCTACTACGGAATGTAGTAGACCTTTCGGTCGGCGCCTAACCCGATCTAGTCCGACCCCACCGTCTCGACCGCCAACTGGACCATCGAGGCCACGTCCTCGGCCGCCGGCGACACCGGCAACGAGAGCCCGTCGAGGGTGTGCACCCGCGCCGCCAGGGTGACACTCGAGACCAGCCAGATTCCCTCCGCGACAACAAGATCCACAGGGTTCAGAGGTTCGTACTTGCACGTGTATCCCTTGGCCCCGGCGACCTCGAACAGGGCCCGCTGCGTGGTGCCCGGCAGGATGCTGTGCTCGGGCGGCGGAGTGATCAACGTCTTACCCCGGGCGATCACGACCGTCGACCGGGGACCCTCCAGAATTCGTCCTTCACTGCTCGTGAAGATGACGTCGTCGACACCCTGCGCCTGGGCATGCCTCAGGGCTGCCATGTTCGTCGCGTACGACAGAGTCTTCGCCCCCGCCAGCTGCCACGGCGCCGACGCCGCCAGGTCGACCGAGTACCCGCGCGGCAGCGTCATGACGGAGACCCCGTCGCGGCGAGCACGCAGAACACGCTCCGCGACCGGACCCACCGACACGAACGCGGTCGCCGGTCCCCCGGTCTCCCGGCCACGACTGAGCAGAAGACGCATCCAGCCTTCCCGGTCGCGTCCCCACTCCCGGGCCGCCGCCTCGACGGCGCGGCGCCACAACCCACGGCCCGGCAGGGGCAACTCGAGGGCGGTCGCCGACGCCTCCAGACGATCCAGGTGCAGCCCGACCTTGCACGCCCGCCCGTCGCGGACCAACAGCGTCTCGAACACGCCGTCGCCGCGCACCACGGCGAGGTCGTCCACGTGCAGGAGCGGGGCGTCGGCGTCGCGCACCTGCCCGTCCAGTGTCACCAGCACCTGTCCACCCTGCTCAGCCATGCCGCCCACCATAGTCAGAACTCGGCGCGACCAGCAGTTCCCTGCGTCACGCGGCACCGTCGCTCACCGCTCCTAGAATGGGGCCGTGGCCGACACTCCGCACGTTGCACCCAGTCCACTTCTGTCCACGCCCGGCGCGGTCCCCCCGCCCGAGGGCTCACCGGATGCCGGCGTCGCATGGCACTACGGCGATCCGTTCGCCGAGCAACGCGCCGCGGTCCGCTCCGCAGCCGTCGTCGACCGCTCCCACCGGTTCGTCATCGCGATCTCCGGCGACGAGCGGCTCACGTGGCTGCACACCATCTCCAGCCAGCACGTCGCCGCGCTCCCGGACCGGTCCAGCGCCGAGAACCTGAGCCTGGACATCAACGGCCGCATCGAGCACCACTTCGTGCAGACCGACATCGACGGCGTGACGTGGATCGACACCGAGGCCGACCACGGCCCGGAGTTGCTGACCTTCCTGCAGAAGATGGTGTTCTGGTCCAAGGCCGATCCGCGCGACGGCAACGACATGGCCGTGCTGAGCCTGCTCGGCCCCGACGTCGCATCCTCCCCCGCCTTCCTGGAGGCGCTCGGCGTGCCGGCACTGCCCGGCGTGTACGACGCGGTCCCGCTGACCGGCGGCGGATTCGTGCGCCGGATGCCGTGGCCCACCGTGGACTCGTTCGACCTGGTGATCCCGCGCAGCGAACTCAGCCGCTGGTGGACCGTCCTCACCGCGGCCGGCGCGCGTCCGGCCGGCTCGTGGGCGTTCGAGGCCCTGCGGGTCGCCGCGCTGCGCCCGCGGATCGGCGTCGACACCGACGACCGCACCATCCCCCACGAGGCCGGCTGGATCGGTGCGCCGGCCGAGCACGGCGCCGTCCACCTCGACAAGGGCTGCTACCGCGGCCAGGAGACGGTGGCCCGGGTCCACAACCTCGGCAAGCCGCCGCGCCACCTCGTGCTGCTGCACCTCGACGGCTCCGCCGAGGGTCGCCCCGAGGCGGGCGAGTCCGTGACCGCGGACGGGCGCACCGTCGGCCGCGTGGGCACCGTCGTCGACCACTTCGAGTGGGGACCGATCGCGCTGGCGCTGGTGAAGCGCACCGTGCCCGTCGAGACCGCGCTCGTCGCCGGGCCGTGCGCCGCCTCGATCGACGCGGACTCGGTGCCGCGGCACGACGAGGTGCAGGCGGGCCGGGCGGCCGTCGACCGGTTGCGCGGCCGGTGACGGGCGCGTCGACCGGCCGCCTCGATGCGGTGTGCGTCGTGTTCGCCGACCGCGACGCACCCAGCAAGCGGGCGCCGCGCACGGCCATCGACAAACGGCCCGTGACGGGCCCTGTGCGCGTCGAAACCGGCGGGGTGACCGGAGACCACGTCTGCGACACGAAGTTCCACGGAGGGCGCGACAAGGCGGTCTACGCCTACTCCACGGAAGAGGCCGAGCGTTGGGCGTCGGAACTGGGCCGGCCCCTCGCGCCGGGCTGGTTCGGCGAGAACCTGCGCGTGGTCGGCGTGCCCACGACCGACGCGGTGATCGGCACCCGCTGGCGCATCGGCGACGTCGAACTCGAGATCACCGAACCGCGCGTGCCGTGCGGGACGTTCGCGCACTGGTCCGGCGAGCCACGGTGGGTCAAGCGGTTCACCGAACGCGCCGACGTCGGCGCGTACATGCGGGTGCTGACCCCCGGCCGCATACATGCCGGCGACGCCGTCGAGATCCTGTCGGTGCCCGCACACGGGGTGACCGTCCGCGACGTGTTCGTCGGCGACGACGCCGCCCGGCTGGCGCGTCTGCTCGCCGAACAACCCGATCTCGCGGACACGGTCGAAGCCCGGGTCCGCAAGTTCCTGAACCGTCTGGAAGAGCAGGTGCCGTCGTGAGCGTCGAACTGGTCGAGGTCGTCCGATCCGGATTCCGCGAGTGCGTGCACCGCGGTTCCCTGGTGGTGCTCGCGCCGGACGGAACCAGCACGCTGACCCTCGGCGAGGTCCACACGCCGATCTACCCGCGGTCGTCGAACAAGCCGATGCAGGCAGTCGCACTGCTCCGCAGCGGGTTCGTGCCCGAGTCCAGCGAGCAGCTGGCGATCGCGTCGGCGTCGCACGAGGGCGAGCTCGCGCACGTCGAACTCGTCGAGCAGCTACTCGACCGCCACGGCCTCGAGGAGCGGCAGCTGCAGTGCCCTCCGGACCTGCCGGCGAACGAACTGGCGCGCGCAGAGGTGCTCGCGGCGGGCCGGCCGCCCCGAACGGTCTACATGAACTGTTCGGGCAAGCACGCGGCCATGCTCGCGGCATGCGCGGCCAACGACTGGCCGATGGACACGTACCTCGACCCCGCCCACCCGCTCCAGCGCACCGTGATCGGGACCATCGCCGAACTCAGCGGCGAACCCGAGACCGAACTCGGCATCGACGGCTGCGGGCTGCCGATCATTCCGGTGTCGCTGACCAACCTCGCGCGGGCGTTCTCCCGCCTGGCTACGGCCGAACCCGGATCGGCCGAGCGATCCGTCGCCGACGCGATCCGCGCGCACCCGCACCTCGTGTCGGGCACCGGTCGCGACGACGCCCGCCTGATGCCGGCGGTGCCGGGGCTGCTGTGCAAGGCCGGCGCCGACGGAGTCCATGCGGGCGCGCTGCCCGACGGCACCGCCTTTGCGTTCAAGATCGACGATGGGCACGAGCGGGCCCGGCTGCCGTTGACCGCAGCGCTGCTCCACCGGCTCGGCGTGACGTGGTCGGAGGACCACGCCGCACTGGCGTCCCAGCCCGTCCTCGGCGGCGGCGCCCGAGTGGGGACGATACGCGCCGTCCCAGGTGTGTTCTAGCCTGCAGAAATTCGCCATCACTCCAGCTCACGGGCCCTCTGAGACAAATCAGACACCACCGGGAACCATTCGTGGAGGCGGAAGCGACATTTGCACGCTAGAGTGTGGGTCAGGAAAACATCAACACTCACGCGGGGCCGCCAAATTCCCCAGGCCGCCCCGCGAAAGCGCGAGGGGGTCAGCCATGGGCCGCGGCCGGGCTAAGGCAAAGCAGACCAAGGTTGCACGGGAGCTCAAATACAGCTCTCCGTCCACGGATTTCGACAGCCTGCAACGAGAGCTCTCGAGCGGCGGTGGATCCGGCTCGTCCCGTAACGGCGGAGTCATCGCCGACAAGCGCTCCGACGAGGACAACCGCCCTCCCTGGGAGGACGACGACTACGACGATTGGCGTCGTTGACTGTCGTCCTGACCCAGTCGGACAAACGCGAATGAGGGGGAGCCCGACCGGCTCCCCCTCATTCGTGGTATCTCCGTGAGGACTTCGCGGCCTGCCCGCGCGTGCAATGCCGTCGCATCTCCGGCATCCCGGGTGCACGTCTGGCATCTCCGGCCCTAACCGGCCGACACCGCCTAGAACGACGTCGTCCCCGGAACCTCGTGGAGGTTCCGGGGACGACGTCTAGGTGCGGTCCCGGCTCGGGACGGCCGCTCAGAAGCGAGGGTGATCGCCCAGCAGCAGGGCGCGTGCGGCGTCGGCGTCCGATGCCTTCTTGACGCTGCCGAGGGTCCAGCAGTCGATGTGGCGGGCCGTGAGCACCGCCAGGGCGCGGTCCACGTCCTCGGGCGCGACGATCGCGACCATGCCGACGCCCATGTTGAACGTCTGCTCCATCTCGGCGCGCTCGACACGACCGCGCTGCGCGATCATGGTGAACACGGGAGCGGGGCTCCAGGTGCCACGGTCCAGCTCGGCGACGAGGCCCTTGGGCATCACGCGCGCGAGGTTGTTGGCGAGGCCGCCACCGGTGACGTGGCAGAACGTGCGCACGTCGGTCTCGGCGGCCAGCGCCAGGCAGTCCTTGGCGTAGATCTTGGTGGGCTCGAGCAGCTCCTCGCCGAGGGTACGGCCGAACTCGTCGACGTGCCCGGTCAGCGACATGCGGTCGATCTCGAGCAGCACCTTGCGGGCCAGCGAGTAACCGTTGGAGTGCAGACCGGACGCGCCCATGCCGATCACGACGTCGCCCGGGCGGACACGGTCCGGTCCGAGCACCTGGTCGGCCTCGACGACGCCGATACCGGTGGCGGACAGGTCGTAGTCACCGTCGGCCATCACCCCGGGGTGCTCGGCCGTCTCGCCGCCGAGCAGCGCGCAGCCGGCCTGGATGCAGCCCTCGGCGATGCCGCCGACGATCTCGGCGACCCGCTCGGGGACGACGCGGCCGACCGCGATGTAGTCCTGCAGGAACAGCGGCTCGGCGCCGCACACCACGAGGTCGTCCACGACCATCGCGACCAGGTCGAGGCCGACGGTGTCGTGCTTGTCCATGGCCTGCGCGACGGCGAGCTTGGTGCCGACGCCGTCGGTGGACGCGGCGAGCAGCGGCTCCTTGTATCCACCCTTGAGGGAGAACAGGCCGGCGAAACCACCGAGACCACCCATGACCTCGGGGCGGCTGGCCTTCTTCGCCAACGGGGCGAACAGTTCGACTGCCCGGTCGCCCGCTTCGATGTCCACTCCGGCGGCGGCGTACGAAGCGCCCTGCGTGCGGGTACTGTCCTCGGTCATTGGGTTCTGGCTCCAGCCTTGATACTCGGTGAACGTCTCAACTGCAGCATCCGCAGCGGTCGCGAATGCATGTGCGCATGCGCAATCACCTCGATTGCGCCCTTACGCTACCGGAGTTGCTCGGGCATCCCCGGACGGTCCTGCGAACTAGGGACGAGACAGCGCGTCCGCGTTGTCGTTGTCATGACTGACCGCGGCGCCCGCGGCCGACTCCAACATCCCCTCGAGGACGTTCTTGCCGATGCCCCCGTCCGGCAGCGCGATCGGGTAGTTGCCGTCGAAGCACGCCGCGCACAGACGCGAGCGGGGCTGCTCGGTGGCCGCGACCATGCCGTCGATCGAGATGTAGCCGAGCGAGTCGGCACCGATCGACCGGCGCACGCCGTCGAGCATCTCGTCGAACGTGGCGTTCACGCCGCTACCCTCGGCACCGTTCGCGATGAGCTCGGCGGGCGAGGCGAAGTCGATGCCGTAGAAGCACGGCCACTTGACCGGCGGCGAGGCGATGCGCACGTGGATCTCGAGGGCGCCGGCCTCGCGGAGCATCCGGATCAGTGCGCGCTGGGTGTTGCCGCGGACGATCGAATCGTCGACCACGACGAGGCGCTTGCCGCGGATGACTTCCTTGAGCGGGTTGAGCTTGAGGCGGATACCCAGCTGACGGATGGTCTGCGACGGCTGGATGAAGGTGCGGCCCACGTAGGCGTTCTTCATCAGCCCCTGGCCGTACGGGATACCCGAACCCTGTGCGTAGCCGACCGCGGCCGGGGTGCCGGACTCCGGCACCGGGATCACCAGATCGCCCTCGGCGGGGTGCTCCTTGGCGAGACGGCGACCGATCTCGACGCGGGTCGAGTGCACCGAACGACCGGAGATGACGCTGTCCGGGCGGGCCAGGTACACGTACTCGAACACGCAGCCCTTGGGTTCCGGGTTCGCGAAGCGGGACGACCGGACACCGTCGGCGTCGATCGCGAGCAGCTCGCCGGGCTCGATCTCGCGCACGAAGGACGCGCCGACGATGTCGAGGGCGGCGGTCTCGCTGGCGACCACCCAGCCGCGGTCGAGACGACCGAGGCACAGCGGGCGGATGCCGTGCGGGTCGCGCGCCGCGTACAGCGTGTGCTCATCCATGAACGTCAGGCAGAAGGCACCGCGCAGCGTCGGCAGCAGCTTCATCGCGGCCTGCTCGAGCGTGCTGTCGGCGGCGGCGTGCGCCAGCAGCGCACCGACGATGTCCGAGTCGGACGTGGCCGCGCCGGGACGCTTGTCGTTGATCAGGCCGGCCTCGCGGGCGCGCTGCGCCAGTTCGGCGGTGTTGACGAGGTTGCCGTTGTGGCCCAGCGCGACGCCGGTGCCGGCGGCGGTGGTGCGGAAGATCGGCTGCGCGTTCTCCCAGGTCGTGGACCCGGTGGTGGAGTAGCGGCAGTGGCCGACGGCGACATGCCCCGGCATGGCACCGAGGGTCTGCTCGTCGAACACCTGGCTGACCAGGCCCAGATCCTTGAACACCAGCACCTGCGCGCCGTCGGCGACGGCGATGCCGGCAGCCTCCTGGCCACGGTGCTGGAGGGCGTACAGCCCGTAGTACGTCAGCTTGGCGACGTCCTCGCCCGGCGCCCAGACACCGAAGACGCCACACTCTTCACGAGGTTCGTTCTCGTCCTCGTCTGGTGCGGTCGTAGCGAGAAGATTCCGACTGTTGACCGACAGTTCGGCACGAGTCACGGCAAGCGCTCCCTAAGGGGATTCGGTGAGGGGGGCGTGCCCCATTCTAACTACCGATCCAGGCACACTCGACGGTCGGTGCGTCGGATCACGTCGATGCGACCCACGTCACATGAACTCACAAGCGGATCAGCGGGAGCCAGTGGGCGATCTCGCCGGCACGACTGCCCGACGCGCTCAGTGACCCGCCGGCCGCCGCGTCGTCGAATCCGAGTCGTCCGGTCGCCAACAACAGCCACGTCCGCGGGTCGGTCTCGACGACGTTGGGCGGGGTCCCCCGGGTGTGTCGCGGGCCCTCGATGCACTGCACCGCGACGAACGGCGGCACCCGGACCTCGACACTCGACCCGGGCGCGATCTGTTCGAGGGTGCGGGCACTCAGCCGCACCGCGGCGGCCAGGTCCGCGCGGGCCGGCTTCGTCTCGTCCTCGCCGCGCAGCCACGGCCCGACGGCGAGCAGCGCACTGCGGAGTTCGGCGGGGTCGACGGCGCGGCGGGCTGGCATGAGCATCAAATCTACTGAGCCCGCCCGCGGCGGCGGAACAAGCCTCCGGGCAGCGTAGTTACACAGTCCATGAGCATCGAAGCCGACACCCAGAGACCGCTGCTCGATCTCGTCGCGTCCCAGAACCGGGCGATCCTCGCGACCCTCAAGCGCGACGGCAGGCCACAACTGTCCAACATCATCTACGCGTGGGACCCGGAGTCGCGCACCGTGCGGATCTCGGTCACCGCGGATCGCGCGAAGACCCGCAACGCGTCCCGCGATCCGCGGGTGTCGCTTCACGTGAGCGCCCCCGACTTCTGGAGCTACGCGGTGATCGAGGGCGACGCGGAGCTGACGCCCGTCGCCGCCGATCCGGGCGACGCGACCGTCGACGAACTGATCGCGGTCTACCGTGCCGCCACCGGAGGCGAGCACGACGACTGGGACGAGTTTCGTCGGGCGATGGTCGCCGAGCGGCGTCGGGTCCTGCGGGTCCGCGCCGACCACGTCTACGGCATGGCGCAGCTGCCCTGACCGCCGGTCACACCGGCGGCAGCGGCACCTCGACCGGGCCGGTGACGACCCGGATGCGCCGCAGCAGCAGCGCGCCACCGACGTTGACCGCCAGATGCAGCAGTGCCGGCGCGAGGACGCTGCCGCTGACCGCGCGCAGCCGGTCGAAGAGGATCGATGCGGCGGCCGTGAAAGCGACGGTGCCGACCACCGAGTCGCCCGCCACGTGTGCCGGGTGCACGTGCCACAGCCCGAAGGCCGTCGCCCGGACCGCCGTCGCGGCGGCCGGCGGGAACGCGCGGTCGGTCAACGCGGTCAGCACGCCCCGGAACAGCAACTCCTCCGTGACGACGGTGCCGAACGGAATGTGCGCCGACACCCACTCGGCGAAGTCGTGCCGCACCTCGTCGGGCACCGTGAAACGGCTGTGCAGCGACGGCATCGCGAGCGCGCCCACATAACCGACGACGGGGACCGCGGCGGCGGCACTCCCCCACGCCAGCCCCGAGCGGACGTTGCCGAGCCCCAGTTCGTCGCAGTGCAGCCCGCGCGCCAGCCCGGCCGCCGTGGCGCCGAGCGCCACCAGGGTTCCGGCCGTCGCCCGGCCCCGCGACGACAGCCGCAGCGCGGGCAGCACCGCGTTGTTCCAGGCGACGAGCGCGGCCGCGGTGGCCGGCCCGGCCGCCCGGCTCACTTCTCGGGCCCGTCGTGCCCGCGCAGGTCCTCGAGGGTGGCGCGCACCCGTTCGGTGTCGGCAGGCGTCCAGCCCTCCGGCGCAGTGACGGCAACCCAGCCGTCGAGGATCACGGTGCCGTAGTTGTGGCCGTGCCCGTCCGGGACGCCCGCGGCATTCGCGAGATCGGCGCTCACCTGCCAGAACGTCACGAACGGGAACCACTTCATCGACGGCAACCGGTCGAATCCCGGCGGCTCGGACAGCCAGTCCGGGCGGGTGAACGCGAGATCGGTGGACCACCACACCACGGGATCCGACGGGTGCTGGATGTAGAGCACCCGCGGCTCGAGCCACGGCCCCTGATCGCCGGGGATCGCCGACGCTTCGTCCGCGAACCGGACCACCAGACCGTCCGCGTACACCGGTTGCACTTCGGGGGTGCCCGGGTCACGCCGGTCGGTGAGCGCACTCCACAGCGGATTGGCGTTGGGCGGACCCACCCACAGCACACCGTCCACGGTCTCGCGGATGTCGGCGAGACCGTCGAAGGCGCCCTCGCCGGCCTGGGTGCCGAGGCTCTCGCCGTACACGTACAGCTTGGGGCGGGTGGCCTCCGGTTTCGTGAGCCAACGGTCGTGCACCGCGTGGATCAACGCGTTCCCGGCCACCGCCGCCTTCCCGCGGTCGGCGATGAACGAGATCCAACTCGGCAGGTACGAGTACTGCGCCGCCACCAGCGCGCTGTCGCCGTTCTCGACGAGTTCGATGGCCTGTGCCGCGGTGGGATTGACCCATCCTGTCCCCGTGGTGGGAATGATGACGAGGGCCTTGCGTTCGAACGCGCCGGTCCGCTCCAGTTCGTCGAGCACGACGTTCATCCGCGCGGCCGTGTCGTCGGCGGTCTCGAGACCCGCATACACCCGGATGGGTTCCTTGGCGGGCTTGCCGTTCGCGGCGGTCAGTTCGCCGGCGTGGATGCCGCCGGAGACGAAGTTGCGGCCCTCGAACCCGAGGGTGTCCCACGGTGCCAGCGATGCCGGGCTTCCGGACCGCTCGGGCAGCAGGGGTTGCACGGCACCGTGCCGGGTCTCGTTGTTCTGCAGACTGAATATCGAGTTCACGGCGGCGTACCCGGCGCGGAGCAGGATTCCGTCCACAAGCATGAAGACGAGCACGAGCACCACGGCCAGTCCGCCCGCAGACGCGGCGGGTGGCGGGATCTTGAGCCGCTTGTTGAGTTGGCGCGCGACCCAGCGGACCAGGTCGCGCAGCACGCGCCACAGCGAGATGAGCGCGGCCGCCACGAGCAGGCTGAGCCCGCCGGTGCGGATGTATCCCGTGGTGGTGGTGCCCTCGGCGTTCATCAGCGCCGACAGCTCACGCTGCCATCCGGCCGCGTAGATGAGCATGATCACCGCGGCCAGCGCAGACGCGACCGGCACGAACACCTTCACGGCGAGCATGATCCGGTCCGGCAGCGGCCACCAGGGGCGGCGTGCGAGGCCGAACTCGTAGACCACCCACCCGACGGCGGCGCCGACGGCGTAGCCGATTGCAGCGCTGATACCGCCGATGAGCCCCTGGAACAGCCAGTCGCGCGGAAGCAGCGACGGCGTCAGGGACCAGCAGAAGAACAGTGACGCGAACGCGATGCCCGTGAAGTCGAGCTTCAGCAGGCCCCACGCCCACAGGACGAACGGGTGACGCTGATCGAACCCGGGGGTGAGGACAGGCGTCACCGGCCGCGGATCCTCCCGCAGCTCAGCGACCGCCTCCCGCTCGACCCCCGAGTCCGTCACACATCACCCAAACAGTGCCGGGAGGGTCGATTCGGACGTCTCACGCAGTTCGGCCATGGAGACCGAGAACTGACCCTGGACCTCGACGGAGTCGGAACCCTCGTCGACGACGCCGATACGGACCCACGGTAGACCCCGTGCGGAGCACATTCCGGTGAAGCGGGTCTCCTCGGTGCGGGGCACCGCGACCAGCACGCGGCCGGCCGACTCCGAGAACAGCGTCACGAACGGATCCGCGTCCTCCGGGAGCAGGATCCGGCAGCCGGTCTCGCCGGCCAGCGCTGCCTCGACGACGGCCTGCGCAAGGCCACCCTCGGACAGGTCGTGGGCGGCGGAGATGAGGCCGTCACGCGAGCCGGCCAGCAGGATGTCGGCCAGCAGCTGCTCACGCTCGAGGTCGACCTTCGGCGGCACGCCACCGAGGTGATCGTGCTCGACCTGGGCCCAGATGGACCCGTCGAACTCGTCCCGGGTCTCGCCCAACAGGATCAGCGTCTCGCCCGGCTCGAGGCCCAGGCCAGTGGGGATGCGACGGTGCACGTCGTCGATCACACCGAGGACCGCGACGACCGGGGTCGGCAGGATCGCGGTGGATCCGGTCTGGTTGTAGAAGCTGACGTTGCCGCCGGTGACCGGGATGCCGAGCTTGGCGCAGCCGTCCGCGAGGCCACGCACGGCCTGCTGGAACTGCCACATGACGCCCGGATCCTCGGGGGAACCGAAGTTGAGGCAGTTGGAGACGGCCTTCGGGGTGGCACCGGTGACGGCGACGTTGCGGAACGCCTCGGCCAGCGCCAGCTGAGCACCGGCGTACGGGTCGAGCATGGTGTAGCGGCCCGACGCGTCGGTGGCCAGCGCGATGCCGCGTCCGGTCTCCTCGTCGATGCGGACCACGCCGCCGTCGGCGTTCTCGGCGAGCACGGTGTTGCCGCGCACGTAGCGGTCGTACTGCTCGGTGATCCACTTGCGGCTGCACAGCGCAGGCGAGGCGATCATCTTCAGCAGCGTGGCCTTGAGCTCGTCCGCCGTCTCGGGACGCTTCAGGCCCGCGGTGGTGTTCGCGATCAACGCGTCCTGCGTGTCGGGACGGGCAACGGGGCGCTCGTAGACCGGGCCCTCGTGGGCGATGGTGCGCGCCGGCGCGTCGACGACGGTCTCGCCGTGCCAGTCGATGACGAGGTGCTCACCGTCGGTGACCTCGCCGATGACGGTGGCCAGGACGTCCCACTTCTTGCAGACCTCCATGAACGCGTCGACGTTCTCGGGGGTGACGACCGCACACATGCGCTCCTGCGACTCGCTGGAGAGCACCTCGGCGGCGGTCATGCCGGTGGCACGCATCGGGACCAGGTCGAGGTCGATGTGCATGCCGCCGTCACCGGCCGCGGCCAGCTCCGATGTGGCGCAGGACAGCCCGGCGCCGCCGAGGTCCTGGATGCCGACGACCAGCTTGGCCTTGTACAGGTCGAGGCAGCACTCGATGAGCACCTTCTCGGTGAACGGGTCGCCGACCTGCACGGCGGGGAGCTTCTTCGGGCGTCCGCCCGAGCTCTCGTCGAAGGTCTCCGAGGCGAGGACGGACACGCCGCCGATGCCGTCGAGGCCGGTGCGCGCACCGAACAGGATGATCTTGTTTCCGGCGCCGGACGCGAACGCCAGGTGCAGGTCCTCGACGCGCATCGCGCCGGCACACAGCGCGTTGACCAGCGGGTTGCCCTGGTAGGAGGCGTCGAAGACGGTCTCGCCGCCGACGTTGGGCAGGCCGAGGGAGTTGCCGTAGCCGCCGACGCCGCGCACGACACCGTCGACGACGCGACGGGTGTCGGGGGCATCAGCCGCACCGAAACGCAGCTGGTCCATGACCGCGATCGGACGCGCGCCCATCGCCATGATGTCGCGGACGATGCCGCCGACGCCGGTGGCCGCGCCCTGGTAGGGCTCGATGTACGACGGGTGGTTGTGCGACTCGACCTTGAAGGTGACCGCCCAGCCGTCACCGATGTCGACGACACCGGCGTTCTCGCCGATGCCGGCGAGCATGGACGAGCGCATCTCGTCGGTGGTGGTCTCACCGAAGTACTTGAGGTGCACCTTGGAGGACTTGTAGGAGCAGTGCTCGCTCCACATCACCGAGTACATCGCGAGCTCGGCGTCGGTGGGACGGCGGCCGAGAATCTCCTTGATGCGGGCGTACTCGTCGTCCTTGAGGCCCAGCTCCTTGAACGGCTGGGCGACGTCGGGAGTCGCGGAAGCGTGCGTGACGGTATCTACCTGCGGAGACACGGGGCTTATGGTCCCTTCCCTCTGGGATCGAATCGGCAGGCCGGGCGGCGCGCTGCCAGGGCAAAGTCTAGCCGGGCGCACCGACGCGCTGCGCACGACCGGTCCGACACCGCCCACGCCCGCGTCATGAGTGAACCCTGCCGAGCACGCGGACGCCCCGGGACGCCGTACCGCCCATGCGGCAAGTGCGGCGAGACGTGTTCACCCTGCCTGAACACCGCGCCGGAGCCCATCGGCCCCGACACGAATTTTGGGGGTTGACTACGCCGCCTCATGCCTGCCACCCTCTGACTGAACAGCCTGAACGCTCGCTCGGTTCAGTTCATTGGGAGGAAGGGAAGCGCATGTCGACCGACATCGAACTGTCAGATCTCACGGATCTGCTGGCAGCATCGCCCAGCAACTGGGGCAAGTGGGGGGCCGACGACGAAGTCGGAAGCCTCAACTACCTGACCGCGGAGCAGGTCCTCGCCGGTGCGGCGTTGATCCGACGAGGCTCGGTCTTCACCCTCCAGCGACTGATCGGCGACCCCAAGGGCGATCCGGTGTGGCCCGGCCGCGAGCCGGCCGAGCGCGAGATGATCTACGACGAATCGGATTGGGACGAAGGCGGTTCGGGCCCATGCTTCCCGGGCGGACTCCACTACGCCGACGACAAGATCGAGGCCTTCCTGCAGGGCTCGACGCAGTACGACGCCCTCGGCCACGTCTGGTACGACGGCAAGATCTGGAACGGCTACGACGCCCGCAGCACGGTCGGCGGCATGTCCAAGGCCGGCGTGGAACCGATCGCCCAGCGCGGAATCGTCGGCCGGGCGATCCTGCTCGACATGGCGCGCCACTTCGACAAGGAGTACCTCGGGCAGCGCGAGACGTTCGACCACAAGGACCTCGAGGCCTGCGCGGAACGACAGGGCATCGAGATCCGCAACCGCGACATCATCATCATCCGCACCAACCATCTCGAGATGTTCTTCCGCGACCGCGAGGCGTTCTACGCGGACTTCTGCGAGCCGGGCCTGGTCTACTCCCCCGAACTCGTCGAATGGTTCCGGGACAAGGAGATTCCCAACCTGGTCACCGACACCATCGCGAACGAGGTGACCACCGATCCCCACAACGGGATGGCGCTGGTCCTGCACAACGCCCTGATGCGCAACCTCGGCGTGGCCTTCACCGAGATCTGCGATCTCGAGAGTCTCGCCGCCGACTGCGCCGCGGACGGAACCTACGAGTTCTTCTATGTCGCGGCCCCGCTCAAGATTCATCAGGCCACCGGCGCCCCGGTCAACCCGGTGGTGATCAAGTGACCTACCGGGACCGCCCCTGGCTGCGCCTCTACCCGGAGGGACTCGGCCCCGAGATCACCCCCGAGTTCCACAACGGTCTGGAGGTGTTCGGATCGGCGGTGCGGCGCGCCTCGGCCATGCCCGCCGTCAGGTACTTCGACGGATCGGCGACCTTCGGCGAACTCGATGCCGCCTCCGATGCACTCGCGAACCACCTGCAGCGCGGGGGCTTCGGCCGTGGCGATCGCCTGGCGCTCTTCGTTCAGAACAACCCCGCGTTCGTCATCGGACTGCTTGCGGCGTGGAAGTGCGGCGGTGCCGCCGTCGCCGTCAATCCGATGAACAAGCAGCGCGAGGTCACGTACCTGCTGCAGGATTCGGGCGCGCGTGCATTGCTCGTCCTCGACGACCTGTACGAGTCGGTGGCGGAACCCGTACTCGCGCAGGAGGAAACGGCGGTAGATCTGGTCGTGACGACGTCGGCGCTCGACGGACAGCGCCGCAACGACGGTCGCCTGTTCGGTGGAGCGACCCGGAGAAGCCTCGCCACCGATGACCTGTACGCCATCATCGGCGACCACGACGGACGGAAGCCCGACCCGGTGAGCATCGAGGGCGACGAACTCGCGATCCTCACCTACACCTCGGGTACGACCGGCAAGCCGAAGGGCGCCGTCAACACTCACGCGAACTTTGCGTTCAACGCCCAGACATACCGCGACTGGGCGCATCTGCGTGACGGTGATCCCGTGCTCGGGATCGCCCCGCTCTTCCACATCTCCGGACTCGTCGGGCACATCATGGTGGCGTTCCTGACCGCGTCACCGCTCGTCCTCTCGCACCGCTTCCAGCCGGAGGTCATGCTCGATTCGATCCGAGAGCACCGTCCGGCGTTCACCATCGGAGCGATCACCGCCCTGATCGCACTCGCTGGCGCGGACGGCGCGTGTCCCGACGACTTCTCGTCGCTGCGGGCGATCTACTCGGGCGGTGCGCCTGTGGCACCGGCGGTCGCAGACCGCCTGGAATCGATGTACGGGACCTACATCCACAACATCTACGGGCTGACCGAGACCAGTTCGCCCACGCACGCGGTGCCCGCGGGGATGCGTGCACCCGTCGATCACGAATCCGGCGCCCTCTCGGTCGGCGTGCCCGTGTTCAACACCGTCGTACGGGTTCTCGACGAGAACGGCAACGAGGTTCCCGCCGGACAGATCGGGGAGTTCGCCGCGAGCGGCCCCCAGGTGGCCCCCGGTTACTGGAACAATCCGGAGGCGACCGCGGCATCCATGCCGGGTGGCGAGTTGCGTACCGGGGATGTCGGATTCATGGACGCGGACGGATGGTTCTATCTGGTCGACCGCAAGAAGGACATGATCAACGCCTCCGGCTACAAGGTGTGGCCGCGCGAGGTCGAGGACGTGTTGTACGGGCACCCCGCCGTGCGGGAGGCAGCGGTCGTGGGCGTTCCCGACGAGTACCGCGGCGAGACCGTCAAGGCATTCGTGTCGTTGGCCTCGGGCGCGTCGGCGACCGAGGAGGAGTTGATCCAGTTCTGTCGCGAGCGCATGGCCGCATACAAGTATCCGCGCTCGATCGTGGTGGTCTCCGAGCTACCGAAGACCGCTACCGGGAAGATCCTGCGGCGAGCTTTCCGCGACAACGGAATTCCCGCGGCGGGAGCGCTGTGATGGGGCCCGAACTGAATGGGTCGGTCGCCGTTGTCACCGGCGCTGCCCACGGCCTCGGGTTCGCATTGGGGCGCGAGTTGCTGGGTCGCGGATGTCGCGTGGTCCTGGCCGACAGGGACGAAGACGGCCTGCAGGTGGCGGGCGAAACGCTGCGTCGGGTGCACGGCGATCGGGTCGAGTGGATCGCCGGCGACGCTGCCGACTCGCACGACATCGAACGAACCCTGGCGCTCGCCGACTCGACATTCGGCCCGGTGGACCTGTACGTCGCGAATGCCGGTGTCTTCCAAGGCTTCAGCCTGGATGCCACGGAGCAGGAGTGGAGTACCTCGTGGGAGGTCAACGTCCAGGCGCACGTCCGTGCCGCCCGCCTCCTCGTCCCGTCGTGGCTGCAGCGAGGCGGCGGTCGGTTCGTGTCCATCGCCTCGGCGGCGGGGTTGCTGACGCAGTTGGGTTCGCCGACGTATTCGGTGACCAAGCACGCCGTCGTGGGTTTCGCCGAGTGGCTCGCCGTCACGTACGGCGACCTGGGCGTATCGGTGACCTGCGTGTGCCCGATGGGCATCGCGACCGCGATGATCGGTGACGCCTCCGAATCATCGGACCGGCAGATGCGATCGGCCGCCGCCACGATCACCCGGGCGGGGGAAGTGATGACACCGGAAGAGGTTGCCCGCCAAGCGGTCGACG
This sequence comes from Rhodococcus sp. AG1013, assembly GCF_003350365.1. NCBI lineage: Bacteria > Bacillati > Actinomycetota > Actinomycetes > Mycobacteriales > Nocardiaceae > Rhodococcus > Rhodococcus sp. AG1013. The sequence goes on along the minus strand of NZ_QQAT01000006.1, from coordinate 123,077 downwards.
GTGTCGCTCACAACCAGTTCCTCGTTCTTCCCCACGCCGAGGTGGCCGACTTCCGAGCCCGGAAAGCTGCCGACATCGAGCGCTGGATCTCCGGCATGCAGCGACATCGGCGCGTCGCCGACGCCGAAGTCGACTGATCGACGCTAGGAGTACGCCGGTCGCATGCCGAGCATCGCGCGGGCATGACCGGCGTACTCCTGCGCGATCTGCTCCGGGGAGAGGGGCCCGGTCGGGTCGAACCACTGGGGCAGCGCAGCACACATCGTCGTGACGGCCCGCGCGGTCGTGTGCGGCCGGGGATGTACGACCGCACCCGCGGCGGCCGCCCGATCGAGTTCGGCGTCCATCAGGTCCTGCATCCCGCGGCGCTCCGCAGCGATGCGGCCAGCTGCCGGTTCTTCCAAGCTTCGTGTCTCGTTGGTGCCCACCACCGCAATGTCGCTGCGCACCACGTAATAGAGCGCGAGTGCCTCCACCATGTTCGAGTAGCGCTCGACCGGATCCGCTCCGCCCTCGTCCCTGGCTCGGATCAAGCGGACCCGCACCTCCTCGATGATCAGCTCGAAGATGGCGACCAACAGGCTCTGCTTACTGCGGTAGTGGTGATAGACGCCGGCCACACTGATGCCGGCGCCGTCGGCGATTATCCGCATGGTCGCGGCGTGGTAGCCGGTCTCCGTGAAGACATCTATTGCCGAACGCAACACCGGATCAACCGACAACGGCGCGAACTCACGCCACGCGCTCGCGTCGGTTGCGGCCGGATCCGGGACCGGCGGCGACGGATCGGCGACCGGCCCGCTGAGCAACCGTTTGATCGGAATCTGGAGTTCGTCGGCGATCTCCTGAAGGCGCATCAGCGTGGGCGAGACCTTGTCGTTCTCGATCGCGCTCATCGTTCCGACGCTGACGCCGATCCGTGCCGCCAACTCGCGAAGGGTCACGCCCACGAGGTTTCGCTCGCGGCGCACATTCGGGCCCACAGCGACAGCAGCTCGTTCAGCCATGCTGAACATCGTAGCGATCGGATCACCGCGTCCGATGATGTCTCCGTGTCGTAGGGTTTAGTGCGTCTCGCCGAGCGTCCTCCGGGGCGGCAAGCAGTGCGGGATCGAGAGAGGTGAGAAGGTGACATCCCCGAACAGGCCGTGGCTCGCCAGTTTCCCCGCCGAGCATCCCGATTCGATCACTCCCGACTTCGACAACGCGTTGGCGATGTTCGATGCCGCGGTGCAACGGGCGCCGGCGGACGTCGCCATCCACTACTTCGACGGCACGCTCACCTACGGTGAACTGTCCGCGGCGGCGGATGCTCTGGCCTGTCACCTCCAAGAACGGGGATTCGGCCGCGGAGACCGCCTGGCGGTGTGCACGCAGAACAACCCGGCGTTCCTGATCGGTGTCGTCGCGGCGTGGCGAGCGGGCGGCACATCCGTGTCGCTCAGCCCGATGTGCAAGGAACGGGAGTTCGCCCATTTCGTGAACGACTGCCGTCCCAAGGCAATTCTGATCCTCGAGGACGTGTTCGAGACTGTTGCTCAGGCAGCGCTTCGTGAATGCCCCATCGGGAACATCGTCACCGTGTCGGCACTCGACGGCCAGAGTCGCAACGACGCCCGCCTGTTCGCCGCGAGCCGCCGGATCGCGACGGGCGCCACGGACCTGTACGAACTGGTTGCCGCCCACGACCGCGCGCACCGTCCGACGATCACCGACAGCCCGGCGCCGGGAGAGTTGGCGATGATCATGTACACCTCCGGAACCACCGGTTTTCCGAAGGGGGCCATGCTGTCGCATCGCAACCTCGTCTTCAGCGCGCAGGTGTACCGGGACTGGGCGCAACTGGGTCCGGGCGACCGTGTGCTCGGGCTCTCGCCGCTGTTCCACGTCTCGGGTTTGGTCGGACACGTGATGGTGGGATTCCTCCTGGGATCACCGCTCGTGCTGACTCACCGCTTCCACCCGGAGGTGATGCTCGACTCCGTTCGTGAGCATCGACCGACGTTCGCGATGGCGGCGATCACCGCCTACATCGCGCTGGCCGACGCCGGGGCGGGCGCCACCGACCTCGACTCGTTGTCCGCGCTCTATTCGGGCGGTGCACCGGTCTCCCCCACCGTTCTGAGCCGACTCGAAACCGTATTCGGCAAGTACATCCACAACATGTACGGCCAGACCGAGACGAGTTCCCCATCGCACGCCGTACCGTTCGGCCGGCGAGCACCGGTGGACGCCGAAACCGGGGTGCTCTCGGTCGGAATTCCGGTGTACAACACGGATGTACGCGTGGTCGACGACTCCGGCCAGGACGTTCCGGTAGGCGACGTGGGTGAACTGGTGACCACGGGGCCACAGGTGGCCCACGGATACTGGCCGAACCCCGACGACGGCGAAACCGTCGCCGGCACAACCACGTTTCCGACCGGCGATGTCGGGTTCATGGACCGGGACGGATGGTTCTACGTCCTGGACCGCAAGAACGACGTCATCAACGCATCGGGCTACAAGATCTGGCCGCGCGAGGTCGAAGAGGTTCTGCTGAACCATCCCGACGTGAAAGAAGCTGCGGTGGTTGGCATTCCGGACGACTACCGAGGCGAGTCGGTGAAGGCTTTCGTCGTCGTCCGCGACGGCTCGGAACTCCGCGAGCTGGATCTCATCGAGTACGGTCGTCGTTCGATGGCCGCATTCAAGTATCCGCGTGAAGTCCAGTTCGTGGCCGCTCTGCCGAGAACCGTCACAGGAAAGCTGATTCGCAGTCGACTGTGAGCCGTCGAGGCGCGTCCGAGGCAGCGCACACGAACGCGAGGACCTCCGGTCGACCGTCGTGTCCGGGACACGACACGCTCGAACCGGAGGTCCTTGTCGTCAGGCGCCGAGCGCGCCCGTCACGGGCGCGTTGGGTCAGCTCAGGTTGCCGAGCACATTGCCCAGGATTCCGCCGACCACGTTGGTGATCGAACCCTGCGGATCGGTGATGGATCCGAAGACCTGGCCCGATCCGGTGTTCACCGAACCGAAGCCCAGATCCTCGAGGCTGCCCGAGCCGGCCTCGACGG
>NZ_QQAT01000006.1:66670-119922 GCF_003350365.1 Rhodococcus sp. AG1013 | reverse complement strand
AACCCTGCGGATCGGTGATGGATCCGAAGACCTGGCCCGATCCGGTGTTCACCGAACCGAAGCCCAGATCCTCGAGGCTGCCCGAGCCGGCCTCGACGGGGTTCGGCGGACGAACGGTGACGCACACGCCCATCGGGTTGATGTTCCAGTCACCAGCAGCGAGCACGATGTTGGTGCCGGCGCCGCTGTCGAGCTTGGAGCCGACCGTGGCGTTATCCGGGACCTTGTAGGTGGTTTCCAAGGCGATGACTCCGCCACCCGCGGTGGTCCACCCGCCACCCTTGGCGATGACGGCGTTGTTGCCCACGACGGCGGTACCGGTGACGTCCTCCCACTGCTGATCCCCGACCAGCCATTTGACGTTCAGGCGAGCCTTCACCAACTGGAAACCTGCCGGGTGGAAGTCACGGATCTGGTTGACGAGCGCTCCCGAACCGGACACCTTGGTGAGGTACGTGACGGTGTGTCCCGGTGCGACCGTGCCGTCGCCGACAACCTCCTTGCTCACGGTGTACGGCGTCCAGAGGGAGCCGGCCCAACTGTCGGTGACCGACTGGTTGAGCGCGCATGCGGGCGCGGCCTGGGCCACCGAGGCTCCGAGCCCGACGGTGACTCCGGTGGCGACGAGGGTGGCAGCGGCGGTGGCGGCCGCAAGGCGGCGCAGCGAAGGACGAGACATGCAGATCTCCGATCGAAGGGGGTAACGGCTGCGTGTCGGACCTCCCCGCAGAGCCGACATGCGGTGCGCCGAGCGGTTCAGCTCGGCACAGTCGCGCATCCTTCTTACTGAACCGCTGTCCAGTTCGCAGCAGAACGCGAGAACTCGCTCTTACTGCACAGGCGTGAGGAACGCCGCGAGTGCGTCCGCGTACATGCCGACGTCGCGGGCACCCATCAGTTCTCGCGCCGAGTGCATCGCCAACTGCGGGGCGCCGACGTCGACCGTGGACAGCCCGGTCCGGGACGCGGTGATCGGTCCGATCGTCGAGCCGCAGGGCAGGTCGGCGCGATGCACGTACCGCTGCAACGGGACTCCCGCGCGGTCGCACGCGAGCGCGAACTCCGCGGACCCGCTCGCGTCGGTGGCGTAGCGCAGATTCTGGTTGACCTTGAGGACCGGGCCGCCGTTGATCTCGATGCGGTGCGCGGGCTCGTGCCGGTCCGGGTAGTTCGGGTGCGTCGCGTGGGCCATGTCGCCCGACGCGCACACCGAGCCGGACATCGCCCGCAGGAAGTCCTCCCGACCACCACCCCGGAGCAGGACGATCCGCTCGAGGACCGAGTTGAGCAGATCGGAGAAGGCGCCGCGGTCGGACATGCTGCCGACCTCCTCGTGGTCGAACAGCGCGAGCACCGGGGTGCTCTCGCCCGGCTCGGCGACCGCGGCGAGCAGCGCCTGCGTTCCGGCGTAGCAGGTGCCCTGGTTGTCGAGGCGCGGCGCGCTGATCAGGGACTCGTCCTCGCCGACCACCGTGCTGGGCGCCAGGTCGTGGGTCATCAGCTCCCAACCGAGCACCGACTCGGCCGCCACTCCCGCCTCACCGGCGAGGAAACCGACGAACGATCGTGGTTCGGTCCCGGTCCCCCACACCGCGTTGACGTGCCGCTGCGGGTCCAGCTGCACGCCCTTGCGCTCCTCGGACAGGTGGATCGCCAGCTGCGGCACCCGAAGGATCGGTCGATCGACACGGACCAGCATCTCCTCGACCGCGTCCCCGGAGCGGACGCTGAGCCGGCCGGAGATGCCGAGATCGCGGTCGAGCCACGAGTTGAGCCACGCGCCGCCGTACGGCTCGAGGCCCACCATCTGCCAGCCGGCCGACACCAGGTCCGGGTGCTGCTTCACCCGTAGGTTCGGGCTGTCGGTGTGCCCGCCGACGATCCGGAACGGCCACGAGGGAACTGACGCGCCGCCGGCTGTCCCGTCCTCGGTGCTCCATGCGATCAACGACCCGCCGCGGATCAGGTAGTAGCGCCCGGGCGCGGACGGCCACGCCTCGGTTTCCCGCAGCTCGGTGAAACCGTTCTCGGTCAGCTCGGCCGCGACCGTCGCGCACACGTGGAACGGGGACGGCGACGCGTCGACGAAGGCACACAACCCCTGGGCGTCAGCCTGCGTAATCGATGGCATACCGACAATCATGCAGTACCCGGATCAGTGTGCTCCCGAGACACAGAACTGGTTGCCCTGCGGGTCCGCGAACACCACCCACCGGAAGCCGTCCATGTTCTCCCGGTGCACCTCGGTGGCGCCCGCCGCGACTACCCGCTCGACCTCCGCGTCCAGATCGGGAGAGGTCATGTCCATGTGGAGCCGGTTCTTGCCCGGGGTCGGGTCGTCGACCTTCTGGAATCCCAGCTTCTGTCCCCAGCCGGGAACCCCGACCATGTAGAACCAGCCGTCGTTCTCCGCCTCGATCGTGCCGCCCGTCAGGTCCGCCCACCAGCGCGCGAGCGGCCCGGGATCCGTCGAATCGAACGTGATCATGCCCAGTGTCAGCGTCATGCCCGGACGTTAGCGCGTGGGACCGACATTCGGCCGTCGGAAGCAGACGCTAGATTGGCCACGCCCCCAAGATCGACTGCAGTCGCACGTGCGGCCGCGCCGCACGAACCGGAGTCCGATGAACGACGTGTCCCTCCCCCAGTCCCAGCCGGTGGCCACCCCGCTGTCCCCTGCCGCGATCTTCCTCGTCGCCACCGTGGCACCCGGCGGGGAGGCAACGGTCCGGGACCTGCTCACCGATGTCACCGGGATGGGTCGTGCCGTGGGCCTGCGGGTTCCCGGCTCCAACCTCGAACTGGTGGTCGCGATCGGATCCGCTGCGTGGAACCGGCTGTTCACCGGGCGGCGGCCGGCGCAGTTGCACGAGTTCGTCGAACTGCGCGGCGACAAGCACGTCGCGCCCGCTACCCCCGGCGACCTGCTGTTCCACATCCGGGCCCAGACGCCGGACGCATGTTTCGAGCTCGCCCACCAGATCGTCAAGCGTCTCGACGGCGCGGCCACGGTGGTGGACGAGGTGCACGGATTCCAGTACTTCGAGAACCGCGACCTCATCGGGTTCGTGGACGGCACCGAGAATCCCAGCGGACAGCAGGCGGTCGCGGCAGTCACCGTCGGCGCGGAGGACGCGGGGTTCGCCGGCGGCTCGTACGTGCACATCCAGCGATACGTGCACACGATGGCCGACTGGGAGGCGCTGCCGGTCGACGAGCAGGAGCGGGTGATCGGTCGCAGCAAGCCCGACGACGTCGAGATGACCGACGACGTCAAGCCCGCCAACTCGCACGTCGCCCTCAATGCGATCAAGGACGACGACGGCAACGCGCTCGAGATCCTGCGCGCCAACATGCCGTACGGCCGGGTCGGCGACGAGATGGGCACGTTCTTCATCGGCTACTGCCGAACGCCCGCGATCACCGAGCGGATGCTCGAGAACATGTTCCTCGGCAGCCCGCGCGGCAATTACGATCGGCTGCTGGACTTCTCGGTGGCGGTCACCGGTTCGCTGTTCTTCGCACCCAGCGAGGACTTCCTCGACGCGCTGCCGCCGACCCCGGCCCTCTGACCCGGCCCTCTGACCCGGCCGTCTTACCCGGCTCAGCTGCCCGGCAACGCGCAGACGGTATCCAGTCCCAGCACGTGGTTGAGCCGGCCGAACGCGATCCAGGAGCCCAGACACATCGACAGCTCGACGATCTCGGCCTGGCTGTACCGAGCACTCATCCGCGCCCAGAACTCGTCGTCGAGGTTGTGGTGATCGAGCGCGTACCGCTCGGCGTACTCGGCGGCGAGCCGGACACGGTCGTCGAAGGCGTCGGTGGTGCGCCAGTTCTCGACGGCCTCGAAGAAGTCGTCCTCCACCTTCTGCCCGTCGCGCTCGGTGCGCCAGTCCATGCAGACGATGCAGCCGTTGATCTGCGCGATCCGCAGCCGGGCAGCCTCGAACTCCCGCAGGTCGAGCGTCGAGTTCGCGTACACGGACAGCGAGAATTTCGAGGCCGGGATCCCGATTCCGGGGACCATCTCGCCCCACACGTAGCCGACCGGGTCCTTGCCCTCTGGAATGTCGATGTTCATGGCGCCCAGTGTGCTCCGCCGAAGCCGGCGTGTGGTGCAGATTCTCACCACTCGGCAATCGAGTCCGGACTGCGTCCGGATTCGGGCGGGCGCCGCCGGAACGAGGACCAACGGCCCTACGGCCGATCGGGTGACGGCACTTTCCATGCTCGCGTTCTGCGGGATCCTGCGGGCCGTCGTGCACTACATGCGGTTCCGCCCGCGGGCGTCGATGTGGGTGTGGGGCCTGTCGATCCTGACGTTCCCGCTGTGGATCTGGGGCGGGTCAGCGGCGCGGCAGCATCGACGGAGACGGACGGAGCGGAACCTCGAGGGCGTCGTACAGGCCGGGCTCGGCCGCGACGAGCCAGTCGATCGCGTTGACCAGGCGCCCGACGGCGGTGGCGTTGCCACCGGCCGCGCGGCTGCCACCCTCGTCCGTGGCCTCGACGGTGACCTCGATCCGCGGCCGCCCCTCGACGATCACACGGTGCGCGCCGGCGCCGCCGTCGGGTGGCGTCGGCCAGTCCGGGGCGCACGACGGGTGGATCCGGGTGACGTGCTCGACGATGATCCGCGGGATGCCGGCGACGATGCCCTGCACCTCGAACCGCAGAGCGCCCTGGGTGCCCGCGGAGAAGTCCCCCATCGACGTGGTCGTGACGTCCGTTTCGAGGGCGCGCCGTTCGACGGTCTCGCCCACCTTGTCGAGTTCGAGCCCGAGCGCCCGCGCCATCAGCCGGATCTGGCCGCCCCACACCATCGTCGGGACGGTCGGCGCGATCATCGGCGGCTCGTAGTCCATCGGCTGGCCCATCCCGACGAGGTAGCGCACCGAGTCGGGCTGGTCGTAGTCCGCGTAGTCGAAGATCTCCTGGCAGCGGATCACATCCACGGTGGAACCGAGCCCGCTGATCAGCAGCGGCAGCACGTCGTTGCCCCAGCCCGGGTCCACCCCGGAGACGAACAGCGACCCGCCGCCGAGCCGGATCGCCTCGAGCACGGGGTCACGGAGCTCGGGCGGCGCGCTGCGATGGTCGTAGAGCGCGTACAGCGACGGCGTCACCACCACCGCACCGGTGCGCAGCGCGCGGACGATGTCGGCGAGTGCGTCGTCGGGCCGGACCTCGCCGGATGCCGCGTAGACGACCGCGCCGGGGCGAGTCGCGAGCACGTCGTCGATGTCGGCGGTCGCGGCGACACCGAGCTGCTCGCCGACGTCGCCCAACTCGCCGGCGTCGCGTCCCACCTTGTCGGGGTTGTGCACGACGACCGCGGACAGTTCCAGGTGCGGATTGGCGTGCACCGCGCGGATCGCCGCGCGGCCGACGTTGCCGGTGCCCCATACGACAGTGGTGATCATGCGCGGGACGCTAGCGAACCAGGTCGACTCGCGTACCCACTTCCGCACAGACGAAGGGACCCTTCGTCCGCTCGCAGCGGCCGAAGGGTCCCTTCAGGTCTCGATAAGTCGGCGGCTCAGGCCGTCAGCACGCTCTCGAGCGCGGAGTAGAACATGCCCAGGCCGTCGTCGCTCGGGCCGGTCAGCGACTCGGTGGCGTGCTCGGGGTGCGGCATGAGGCCGACGACGCGACCGTTGGCCGATGCGATGCCGGCGATGCCGCGCTGCGAACCGTTCGGGTTGTCGCCGGCGTAGCGGAACACGACGCGGCCCTCGCCCTCGAGCTCGTCGAGCACCTGCTCGGACGCCTGGTAGCGGCCCTCACCGGACTTGAGCGGCACGAGGATCTCGGCGCCGACCTCGTAGCGGGACGACCACGCCGTCGAGTTGGACTCGACCTTGAGCCACTGGTCGCGGCAGATGAAGTGCAGGCCCGCGTTCCGGGTCAGTGCGCCCGGCAGCAGACCCGCCTCGCACAGCACCTGGAAGCCGTTGCAGATGCCGAGGACCGGCATGCCGCCGTCCGCAGCCTTGACGACCTCGCCCATGACGGGCGCGAAGCGCGCGATGGCACCGCAGCGCAGGTAGTCGCCGTAGGAGAAGCCACCGGGAACGATGACCGCGTCGACACCCTTGAGGTCGGCGTCGCCGTGCCACAGGCTGACGGCCTCGCCACCGGCGAGGCGGACTGCGCGGGCGGCGTCGACGTCGTCGAGCGTGCCCGGGAAGGTGATGACTCCGATGCGCGCGCTCACTGGACTCGCGTGACCTTCCAGTCCTCGATCACCGTGTTCGCCAGCAGCGACTCGGCGATCTTGGCGAGCTCGTCGTCGCTGACGGTGTCGTCGACCTCGAGCTCGAAACGCTTACCCTGGCGAACATCCGACACACCGGCATGACCGAGTCGGGACAGGGCCCCGACAATGGCCTGCCCCTGCGGGTCGAGAATTTCGGCCTTGGGCATGACATCGACAACGACACGGGCCACGTGCTGCTCCTCGCTATGGCTGGTTTGCGCCCGGGATCGCACCGGGCATCCAGGAGTTTACCGGGCTGCCCCGTGCGACTCCGCATCGAGTGAACGTCGGACGCCACCCCGCCGCCCGGTGTGATCCCGCATACTCGTCTCATGCGACTGACGCACTTCGGCCATTCCTGTGTCCTGGTGGAGCTCGACGGCGCGAAGATCCTGTTCGATCCGGGCAACTTCTCGCATGGATTCGAAGGGATCACGGGCCTCGACGCCATCCTGATCACCCATCAGCATCCCGATCACGCCGACCCGGCGCGGCTGCCCGCGCTGGTCGACGCGAATCCCGGCGCCGGGCTGTACGCCGACCCGCAGACGACGGCGCTGCTGGGCGAGGCGTGGACCGCCGTGTATCCCGGCGACGTGTTCAACGTCGGCGAGGTGCAGGTCACCGGCACCGGTGGCACCCACGCGGTGATCCACCCGGAGATCCCGCTGATCGACAACACCGCGTACCTGCTCGGCGACGCCGAGAACCCGGCCAAGCTGATGCACCCGGGCGACTCGCTGTTCGTCCCCGAGCAGAAGGTCGACGTTCTCGCGGTGCCGGCGGCGGCGCCGTGGCTCAAGATCTCCGAGTCCGTCGACTACCTGCGCGCGGTGCACCCGCGGGTCGCGGTCCCGATCCATCAGGGTGTGATCGCGAAGGAGGCCCGCGGCATCTACTACGGCCGGCTCACCGAAATGGGCCCGGGCGGAACCGAATTCCGTGTCCTGCCCGAGGAGTCGAGCGTCGAGGTGTCCTGAGGCGTCGGTCGCCATGGTGTGAAGCCCCGGGTGAATCTCGAACCGGTATCTCCGATCGGGACACCCGGGGCTTTTCCGTCGGTACTGTGCTGCACGAATGCCGCGCTCAGGGGGACGTTCGGCATCTCGGTGGACTACCGGCCGTGGGCACTTTCGTGATGCACGGCGAATTCGGCTCTCAGGGGAGGAAATTCGCATGGGGACTTCGACGCTCGGATGCGCCCGCGTCCTGGCCGCCGCGGCGGTCGTGTCCGCTTCACTGCTTGCGGTACCGGCGACGGCGTCCGCCGGTGGCGACACCTCGGTCAAGACCGCAGCCGCATCGGACGTCTCGGCTCCCTACCTGGTGAGCACCACGAAGAACTCCGACCGCAAGGTCACCATCTCGGTGTACTCACCGTCGATGGATCGCAACATCCCACTCGAGGTCATCCTCCCCGCCGACACCAGTCAGCCGCGCCCGACGCTCTACCTCGTCAACGGCACCGGCGGCGGTGAGGACCGGGCCACCTGGCAGCGGCAGACCGATGTCATGAACTTCTTCGAGGACAAGAACGTCAACGTCGTCACCCCACTCGAGGGTGCGTTCAGCTACTACACCGACTGGGTGAAGGACGATCCGAAACTCGGTCGCCAGAAGTGGCAGACCTTCATGCTCGAGGAACTGCCGCCGGTCATCGACGAGGCCTTCGACACCAACCGGGTGCAGTCGATCGCCGCGATCTCGATGACCGCGACCTCGGTACTCAACTACGCGATCGCCAAGCCCGGCTTCTACAAGAGCGTCGGCTCGTACAGCGGCTGCGCCGAGACCAGCACTTGGGCGGGCCAGAACGCCATCAAGGTGGTCACCGGCGTGCGCGGCGGCGTCGACATCACCAACATGTGGGGCCCCCTCGACGGGCAGGGGTGGATCGACAACGATCCCGTCGTCAACGCCGAAGGTCTGCGCGGAACCGAGCTCTACATCACCACCGGCTCCGGACTGCCCGGCCACCACGAGACGTTGGACGGGCCCGGCATCGACGGCCGGCCGATCGCACTGGCCAACCAGATGATCGTCGGTGGTGTGATCGAGGCGGCCACCAACTACTGCACCCACAACCTCGCGAATCGTCTCGCGCAATTGAACATCCCGGCCACGTTCGATTTCAAGCCGGGCGGCACCCACTCGTGGGGGTACTGGCAGGACGACCTCCACAACAACTGGCCGATGATCGCCCGGTCGATGGGGATCTGACGCCTCACGCCACCTCGCGCACGCCCTCGCGCAGCGGCCAGCGGTACACGTCCGGCCGGGCGCCGTGGTGCAACGACAGGTCGACGGCGTCCAGCACGGCCTGCCGGGGCCCGACCTTGCCCAACTGCTTCGCGGAGACCGCCAGCCGGACGAGGCGTCCCCGCCGGGCGCCGCGGGACGCGCCGAGCACCATGGCGCGGCACCGCCACGGCTCGGCGCGGAAGCCGTCGCCGAGACCGATCACGTGGCTGCGCACGCTGGTCCCGTTCGCGAGGTCTCGGACCGCGCTCATCCCGGCGAGCAGCCGGAAACCGTTGGTCGGCAGGACCGCGACGGCACCGGGCGAGGCCACCCAGCGCGGCGCCGCGAACAACCGCGTCCGCAGCCCCACCTCCTCGAGCACCCGATCCGCGGCCAGCAACCGCAGCCGTGCCTCGTGCTCGGGCAGCAGCGCGAATTCGGCCCGCCGGCGTTTGGTGGCGGCCTGGTCGTAGCCGTGCAGGACGATCGCGTCACCACGGTCGCGCCGGCCGCGAAGCCATTCCTGCGTGAGCGAGTCCGAGACCAGTCGGTACTTGTCCTTGAGCCGCGGCGCGACCAGCAGCGACAGCGGCACGGATCTGCGGTCCAGTTCCGCCGCGAACTCGGCGACGACGTCGAGCGTCTCGTCCCTGATCCCCGACACCGACACGATCACCTGTCCGGTCATGCATCGAGGGTGGCAGCTGCAGGTGAACGCCGGACGGCGCCCACGCACACATTCGGTGGTCGAATGTGCGTGTGGGCGCCGTCGGGTGTCCTGAGGGGGACAGACCTAGCGGGGCAGCACGGCCTCGATCGCCGCGATCACCTCGGGGGCGTCGGGCTCGGTGCGCGGACGGAACCGGTTGGCGACGGTGCCGTCGGGGGCGATCAGGAACTTCTCGAAGTTCCACTGGATGTCGCCGGCCTCGCCGTCGGCGTCCGCGGCCTGGGTGAGCTCGGCGTACAGCGGGTGCCGGTTGTCGCCGTTGACCTCGATCTTCTCCGTCAGCGGGAAGGTGACGCCGTAGGTGGTGGAGCAGAAGCTCGCGATCTCCTCCGGCGTGCCCGGCTCCTGGCCCATGAACTGGTTGCACGGCACGCCGATCACGGTGAGGCCGCGCTCCGCGTACTCCGAGGCCAGCTTCTCGAGGGCCGTGTACTGCGGGGTCAGGCCGCACTTGGAGGCCACGTTCACCAGGAGGACCGCGCGGCCGCCGTACTCACCGAGGCTGGTCGGCACACCACCGAGGGTGTTGATCGTGATGTTCTGCAGGGGGCTCGTCATGTGCACCAACCTAGCGAAGGCCTCGGACTCGTGCTTCGGCCACGCGCGGGCACCCTGCGTCGGAAATGCCATCCGTCCCACGAACATCAGGCGCTCGCCAACTCTCGCTTGTCGGGAGCGGGTATCGGCGTGGAATGCACCTGCCCCTCCACTGGAGCCGACTGCGGCTCGTCGGGCCCATCGTCGTCGACCATGCTGTCCTCGTCGAACGGCAGCTCACCCGCCAGGACGGCCCGGACCCGATCGGTGTCGACGGACTTGGTCCACGTGCCGACCAGCAGCGTCGCGACGGCGTTGCCGGAGAAGTTGGTGACCGCGCGGGCCTCGGACATGAACCGGTCGATGCCGACGATCAGGCCGACGCCGTCGAGCAGTTCGGGGCGGTGGCTCTGCAGGCCGCCGGCGAGGGTCGCCAGTCCCGCACCGCTCACTCCGGCGGCGCCCTTCGATGCGATGATCATGAAAACCAGCAGCGAGAGCTGCTCGGTCAGCGACAGCGGCTTCCCCATCGCGTCGGCGATGAAGATCGACGCCATCGTCAGATAGATCGCGGTCCCGTCGAGGTTGAACGAGTAGCCGGTGGGCACGACGACACCGACGGTGGTGCGCTCGACGCCGATGTGTTCCATCTTCGCGATGAGCCGCGGCAGGGCCGATTCCGACGACGAGGTCGCGAAGATCAGCAGGTACTCCCGCGCCAGGTAGCGCACGAGCTTGAAGATCGAGACCCCGGCGACGGCGCGCAGGATGCTGCCGAGCACGCCGAAGACGAAGATCAGGCACGTCAGGTAGAAGCCGAGCATGAGCGCGCCGAGTTGGACGACGGCGCCGAGTCCGGTCTGCCCCACGACGTTCGCGATCGCACCGAACGCACCGATCGGCGCGAGCCACAGGATCATGGACAGGATCTTGAACACGAGCTTCTGCACGTGGCCGACGCCGCGCAGGATCGGCGCGCCCTGCTTGCCCATCGCCTGCACGCCGAACCCGACGAGCAGCGCGACGAACAAGGTCTGCAGGACGCTGCCCTCGGTGAGCGACGACAGCAACGACGTCGGGATGATCGACGCGACGAAGTCCATCGTGCCGCCGGACGCATGAGCCTTCTCGGCGAGGGCCGCACCGGTGTTCGCGGTGGCGGTGATGTCGAGGCCGCTGCCGGGGCTGAGCAGGTTGCCGACCACCAAGCCGATCCCGAGGGCGACGGTGGACATACCGATGAAGTACGCGAGCGCGAGACCGCCGACCTTGCCGACACTCGCGGCCGCACGCACCGACCCGATGCCAAGGACGATGGTGCAGAAGATGACGGGGCTGATCATCATCTTGATCAGGCTCACGAACATCGTGCCGAGCACGCCGAGAGACTTGCCCGCCTCGGGTGCCAGCCAGCCGACGAGGATGCCGGCGATAACCGCGACGACGACACCGGCGTACAGCCAGTGGGTGCGGTCACGTGACTTCTTGTCCCGGGCGGGTTGCGCTGCGCCGGGTCTCCCTGTTGCACTCGTGCTCATCGGGTGTCCTCTTGATCGGGTGGATTCTCGACGAGTCGATACAGGTGATCGGGGTCACGTCGACTCGTCAGAGAATGTTGGTACCGATCCGAGCACCGGTGAAGGTTGTGTTCATTAGTTTCACGAGAGGACCGAGGTGCGCCGGGGCGTGACCCGCAAGCCCATGAGCGTCGCGACGCGACTGCTGATCTTGCAGCTCGTCGTGTTGACGCTGGTCATTGCCGCGCTCTCGGTGCTCATCGCACTCGACGAGCGACGTGATTCCGACGACGCCAGCCGTCGGGAGGTGACCGGTATCGCAGAGACCTACGCGTTGTCGGCGTCGACGATCGCGGCGCTGCGCAGTCCGGATCCCACCGCACTGCTGCAGCCCGAGGCCGAACGCATCCGGGCGGCGACGGACACCGACTTCATCGTGGTGATGGCACCGGACGGCACCCGGTACACCCACCCCGATCCGACACTGATCGGGCAACGTTTCGGGGGTCACATCGATCGCGCACTGGCCGGGGAGACGTTCACCGAGACTTATACGGGGTCGCTCGGCCCGTCGATTCGCGCGGTGACCCCGGTCCGCGACGGCGACGAGATCGTCGGTCTTGTCTCCGTGGGTGTCACCCGCGAGCGGATCGGCCAGCAGTTCGCGAACAGCCTGCCGTCGCTGCTGGGGATCTCCGCGATCGCCGTCGGGATCGCCGCGATCGGCGCGACCCTGGTCAGCAACCGGATCCGACGACAGACCCTGGGCCTGGACCCCGACCAGTTGCGCCGGATGTACGAGCATCACGACGCGGTGCTCCGCTCGATCGGCGAGGGGCTGATCGTGTTCGGACGGGACCGCGACGGGAGGGTTCGCGTGGACGTCGTCAACGACGAGGCCCGCCGGCTGCTGTGGCTGCCGGACGGTCCGATCACCGTCGACCAACTGCCCGAGACCCTCCGCCGCATCGGACCGGACGCCGACGAGGAACACGACGAGGTGCACGTGACCGCCGACCGCATCCTGGTGGTGGGACGGGCACCCGTGCTGTGGGACGGCAGACGCATCGGCACGGTCGTGACCCTGCGCGACCACACCGACCTGCAGAACGCGCTGGGTGAGCTGGACTCGACACGCAGCGTCGCCGAGTCCCTTCGCGCCCAGGCCCACGAGTACGCGAACCGGCTGCACACGATCGTGACGATGGTGGAGCTGGGCCACCACGACGAGGCGGTCGTGTTCACCACGGCCGAGTTGGCGACGTCGCAGCAGCTGATCGACCGGCTCATCGCGGCGGTGCACGAACCGGCGCTGGCGGCGCTGCTGCTGGGGAAAGTCACCGAGGCCGCGCAGCAGGGTGTGGAACTGACGGTCACCGAGGACACAGCCATGGGTCCGCTGACCACGCTGACGCCGCTGGAGATGGTGACCGTGGTGGGGAACCTGATCGACAACGCGATCGACGCGGCCCGCTCGACCGAGACCGACGAGACCGCCCCGTGGGTGGAAGTGACCGTCGCGGAGGAGGATTCGAACCTGGTGATCCGCGTCGCCGACAGCGGGCCGGGGATGGATCCGGACGCGCTGACACGAGCCATGACCCGCGGATACTCGACCAAGCAGGTCGACGGCCGCCCGGCGATGCAACGCGGACTGGGCCTGGCGCTGGTGGCGCAGGTGGTGGCCCGGCACGGCGGCCGTCTGCGCACCGAGCCGTCGCTGGCCGGAATGCTCGTCGTCGAGATTCCCCTGCACACGCCGGGTCGACGGGACGGCACCCGATGATCCGCGTCCTGATCGTGGAGGACGAGCCGTTGATCGCGGAGGCGCACCGCTCGTATGTCGAACGGGTCGAGGGCTTCTCGGTCCACTCCGTCGCCCATACCGCGAACGCGGCGATGCGGGCGGTCGCGGGTGCCGCGGCCGGCGACGACCCGATCGATCTCGTCCTGCTCGACATCGGACTGCCCGACGCCAACGGACTCGATCTGGCGGACGCGCTGAGCGGGCTGCGGCCCCGCCCCGACATCATCGCCGTCACCTCGGCCCGCGACCTCGCGGTGGTCCGGACGGCGGTCACCCGCGGCGTGCTGCTGTACCTGCTCAAGCCGTTCACGTTCGCCGCGCTGCGCGACAAGCTCGAGCACTACCGCGAGTTCCGGGCCACGATGTCGCGGGGCGGTACCGCCGCCAGCCAGCGCGACATCGACCGCGCGATGGCGGTGCTGCGCAGCGCCGACGAGCGCGCAACTGCACCGAAAGGTGTTGCACCGCAGACTGCGGACCTCATCGGCGCGTGCGTCCGCGACGCCGGCCGCCCGTTGACCGCGGCGGAGGTCGCCGCGGCCGTGGGGGTGTCCCGGGTGACCGCGTGGCGTTACCTCGAACGGCTCGCCGACGACGGTGCGGTGGGCCGGGAGACCGAGTACGGCAAGGCTGGACGACCCCAGGTGCGCTACGCCTGGGTCGCCACCACCGGCTGAGCGTGCTCGCCGAAGCGCCGCAGCTGCCGCAGCACCGTGAAGAGCAGCGTGGCCCGACCACCGGACGGAGCCGGTCCAGCCGCTGGTGAGCGAGCCCCGTACCGCACCCACCGCAGGGGCTGCGTACAGCAGACCCGTCCCGGCCTGAACGAACGAGGGGCGTGGGCACCGTCGGTGCCCACGCCCCTCGCCTCGGAAGAAGCTCTACGCCGCGCCCGCGGTGTCGAGCACCCACGCGTACTCGAAGGCAACTTCCTTCCACTTCTCGTAGCGTCCGCTGACGCCCCCGTGACCGGCACTCATCTCGGTCTTGAGCAGCAACGGCGCCTCACCGGACTTCGTCGCACGCAGCGCGGCAACCCATTTCGCGGGCTCCACGTACAGCACACGGGTGTCGTTGATGCTCGTGATCGCGAGGATCGCCGGGTACTCCTTGGCGGCGACGTTCTCGTACGGGCTGTAGGACCGCATGTACTCGTACACCTGCGGATCCTCGAGCGGGTTGCCCCACTCGTCCCACTCGATCACCGTCAGCGGCAGGTCCGGGTCCAGGATCGAGGTGAGCGGATCGACGAACGGCACGTTGGCGAGGATGCCGGCGAACAACTCGGGCGCGAGATTCGCGACCGCGCCCATCAGCAGGCCGCCCGCGCTGCCCCCGTCGGCGACCAACTGCGCCGGTGTCGTACGCCCCTCGTCGACGAGATGTCGTGCGCACGCGACGAAGTCGGTGAAGGTGTTCTTCTTCGTGAGCGTCTTGCCGTTCTCGTACCAGTGCCGACCCATCTCGCCGCCGCCGCGCACGTGCGCGACCGCGAACACCATGCCGCGGTCGAGCAGCGACAGCCGTGCCACCGAGAACGCCGGGTCCATGCTGGCCTCGTACGAGCCGTACCCGTACAGCAGTGTCGGCGCGGGGTCGCCACCGATTCCCTTGCGCCGCACGATCGACAGCGGGATGCGGGTGCCGTCCTCGGCGATGGCCCACTCGCGGTGCTGCTCGTAGTCGGCGGGATCGAACCCGCCGAGCACGGGCTGCGACTTGCGCAGCAGCAGCGCGCCGGTCGCCAGTTCGTAGTCGTACACACGGGAGGGTGTGATGAACGAGGTGTACCCCAGGCGCAGCATCGGCTGGTCCCATTCCGGGTTGGAGCCGAGCCCCACCGAGAACAGTTCCTCGTCGAACTCCATCTCGACCAGGTCGCCGTAGCCGTCCGCGGTGAGCGGCCAGATCGCCAGGCGCGTCAGCACGTCCCGCCGGTAGCTGAGCACCAGGTGGTCGGCGAACGTGTCGATGTCCTCGAGTCGGACGTCGTGGCGGTGCCGGATCAGGATCTCCATCGCACCGGGCTCCGACACCGGGGCCTGCGCCAACACGAAGTTCTCGGCCTTCTCGCCGTCGACCACGTCGTTGTGCAGGATCAGGAAGCGGTCCTCGCCGGCGATCACCGCGTGCTCGGCCGAGTACTCGACACCCTCGCGGCGCGGCAGGATCACCCGGAACTCGCCCTCGGGGTTCGCCGACTCGAGGATCCAGCCCTCGGTGGTCACCTTGGACCCGAGCCAGATCATCAGGTACTTCTCGCTGCGCGTGGACCCGACCGCCACCCAGTACCGCTCGTCCGGTTCGTGGAAGACCTGGACGTCCTGGTCCTGTGTGGTGCCGAGCTTGTGGCGCCACACGGTGTCGGGACGCCACGACTCGTCGACCGTCAGGTAGAAGATGTGCTGGTGGTCGATGGCCCACGTCGCACCGGGTGCGGTGTTCGGGATCTCGTCGGCGAGCAGCTCACCGGTCTCGAGATTCTTGAACCGCAGCGTGTAGCGCTCGTCACCGATGACGTCCACCGAGTACGCCAGCAGCGTGCCGTCGTGGCTGACCGAGAACGCGCCGACGGAGAAGAACTCGTGGCCCTCCGCCTCGATGTTGCCGTCGAGCAGCACCTGCTCGCCCGGCATCGCGGTGTCGGCCGACAGCTCCGGCGGCGTCCAGTCGTCCGGTCCCGAGATGGGGCACCGGCAGTTGACGCCGTACTGCTTGCCCTCGGCGGTGCGCGCGTAGTACCACCAGTTGCCCAGCCGCGTCGGGACCGACATGTCGGTCTCCTGCGTCCGCGACTTGATCTCCTGGAACACCTTCTCCCGCAACGGCTCCAGATGCTCGAGCTGCTGCGCGGTGTACGCGTTCTCCGCCTCGAGGTACTCGATGACCTCCGGGTCCTCCTTGGCCCGCAGCCACTCGTAGTGGTCCACGAACGTGTCCCCGTGATGGGTCCGCTCGAGCGGCACCCGCTTGGCGACCGGCGGAGTCAGCGCGCTCATCTCAGCCCACCCAATCCTCGAAGGACAGACCCGAGATGCGCTCGTAGGCCTCGATGTAGCGGGCGCGGGTCGCGTCCACGATCTCCTGCGGCAACGGCGGGGGCGGGGTGTCCGAGGCGCGGTCCCAGCCCGACGCGGGGCTGGTGAGCCAGTTGCGCACGAACTGCTTGTCGAAGCTCGGCTGCACCTTGCCCGGCTCGTAGCCGTCGGCCGGCCAGTAGCGCGACGAGTCCGGCGTCAGCACCTCGTCGGCCAGGACCAGGTTGCCGTCGGAATCGAGACCGAACTCGAACTTGGTGTCCGCGAGGATGATGCCGCGGTCGGCCGCGAACGACGACGCTCGGAAGTAGATGTCGAGGGTGTCCTCGCGCAGCTTGACCGCGAGATCCCGACCCACCTTGTCGACGACGGCCTGGAAGTCGATGTTCTCGTCGTGGTCACCCAGGTCGGCCTTGCTGGCGGGCGTGAAGATCGGATCCGGCAGCTTGCTCGCCTCGACCAGGCCCTCCGGCAGTTCGACGCCGCACACGGCGCCGGTGCTCTGGTAGTCCAGCAACCCCGAACCGGTGAGGTAGCCGCGGGCGACGCACTCGACGGGGACCATGTTCAGCTTGCGCACCACCAGCGCGCGGCCGAGCACCTCCTCGGGGATGCGCTCGTCGAGCGGGTCACCGGCGAGGTGGTTGGTGCCGCCCAACTTCTCGAAGAAGAAGACGCTCATCGCGGTGAGCACGCGCCCCTTGTCCGGGATCGGGGTGGTCAGCACGTGGTCGTAGGCCGAGATCCGGTCACTCGCGACCAGCAGCAGGTGCTCGTCGTCGATCGTGTACAGATCGCGGACCTTGCCGCCGGCCAGGTGGGTGTAGGAATCGAGTGAAGGACGCACGTGGCTACCCTATCGGTCCGGCGAATCGGCGCACCCCACAGCACGCAACCGCTTGGTCAGTGTCTGCAGAACATGCCGTCCTCCTATCACCGACTGCCCGCCGAGATCACCGTCGCCTCGGTCCGGGACGGCGACGAGGGGCTAGCGAGCGCCTGGGCGGAGCGGGCGCGACCGGGCGACACGATCGGCGCCGCGGCCGGTGGTGGCGTCACGCGTTCCCCGACGCCCCGGACGAGAAGGTGTTCGCGTGGGTGTCCGCCGAGTCGGCCGTCGTGCTCGACCTGCGCCGCCACCTGCGCCACAACGTCGGCCTCGACCGCAAGTCGACGCTCGTCATCGGCCACTGGAAGCGCGGTGTCAGCGAGACCGGGTACGGCAAGGCCGCCGACCACGACCGCGACTTCACCGAACACGACGACCGACCCCGACTCCCCCGTCCCCCGTTCTCCCGCGTTTTGCGCACTTGTCGCGCCTTCCGAGCCCGGATTTGCACGATAAGTGCGCGAAACGCGGGGTGGGTGGCGTCGGGAATAGGACCGCACCGAAGATCGTTAGCCTTGTTTCAGACTTGGTGTGCGCCGGGACACGGTCGGCTGATCCACCTCGGCATCGATCTACAGGAGAGTGATGGCGACCGACACGACCGCCGCAGCCAGGGCATCGGTGGGACTGCGCTCGGAACGCGGCCCGATCCTGTTGTCGCTGATGCTCAGCACGTCCCTCGTCGCGCTCGACAGCACGATCATCGCGACCGCGGTGCTCACCATCGTCGGCGATCTCGGCGGGTTCTCGCAGTTCCCGTGGCTGTTCTCGGTGTACCTGCTGGCGCAGGCGGTCTCGGTGCCGATCTACGGCAAGCTGTCCGACGTGTTCGGCCGCAAACCGATCATGCTGCTGGGCATCGCGCTGTTCGCGATCGGTTCTCTGCTGTGCGGCCTCGCGTGGAGCATGCCGGCGCTGATCGTCTTCCGCGCGATCCAGGGTCTGGGCGCCGGGGCGGTGCAGCCGATGAGCCTCACCATCGCCGGCGACATCTACACCGTGGCCGAACGCGCGAAGGTGCAGGGCTACATCGCGAGCGTGTGGGGCATGTCCGCCGTCCTGGGCCCGACGCTGGGCGGCGTGTTCTCCGAGTACCTGTCGTGGCGCTGGATCTTCCTCGTCAACCTTCCGCTGTGCGCGATCGCGGCGTGGATGCTGCATCGCAAGTTCACCGAGAAGACCACCGCCGCGCGGCGACGCATCGACTACCCCGGCGCAATCCTGCTCACCGGCGGCGCCGCGCTGATGATCCTCGGACTGCTCGAGGGCGGCCAGTCGTGGGAGTGGCTGTCCCCGATGGGTATCGGCATCTTCGTCGTCGGGGCGCTGCTGCTCGTCGGGTTCGTCCTCGTCGAGCGCCGCGTCGCCGAACCGATCCTGCCGCTGCACATGCTGACCCGCCGGGTGCTGGTCGCGAGCAGCCTGGTGTCGCTGTCCGTCGGCGCGATCCTGATGGGCCTCACGTCGTACGTGCCGACGTTCGTGCAGGGCGTGCTTGGCACCGGCGCGCTCGTAGCGGGCTTCGCGCTCGCAGTGCTCACCATCGGCTGGCCCATCGCCGCATCCCAGGCCGGACGGCTGTACCTGCGCGTCGGGTTCCGCACCACCGCGCTGATCGGCAGCGCCCTCGCACTCGTCGGCACCGCGCTGTTGCTGCTGCTCTCGGACGGCTCACCGGTGTGGCAGGTGGGCGCGACATGCTTCGTCATCGGATCCGGGATGGGCCTGATCGCCACCCCGACGCTGATCGCGGCGCAGACCAGCGTCGACTGGACCGAACGCGGCGTGGTGACCTCGACCAACATGTTCGCGCGCTCGATCGGCAGCGCCGTGGGCGTCGCGGTGTTCGGAGCGCTGGTGAACTCGCGGGTCGGCGACACGGCCGAACCGGATCCGGGCGACCTGTCCGAAGCCATCCATCTGGTGTTCCTCGGCCTGTTCGGGATCGCGGTGCTGCTGACCGTGTCGTCGGCGCTGATGCCGAAGGCCGAGAAAGCCGAGGAGGCCGAGGAGGCCGAGGAAGCAGACAAGGCGGACAGCGCCGCCTGACCCGTCGTCTATTCTTCACGATGTTGTCACGGTGTTCGGGAAGTCCGGTTGAAGCCGGCGCGGTACTCGCCACTGTGGGCAGGTACGTCGACTACTAGGGGTTCGACCCCAGCCACTGGATGCGCACGCATCCGGGAAGGCGTAGCCGGCGGCTATCCCTGCCGAGCCAGGAGACCGGCCGTGACGCACACCAGCACGTTTTCCACGAGTCATGGAAGGCGGGTCGCTTTGCGTACCCCTGTTTCACACCGAGTCATCTCCTCCGCGGCACTGTCGATCACTGCCGTACTCACGCTGTCCGCGTGCGGCGGATCGTCGGACTCCGACGCCGACACCGCTGCGATCTCCCTGCAGAACTGCGGTCGGACCGTCACCCTCGACGGCCCCGCCGAGCGGGGCGTCACCCTCAACCAGGGCGCCACCGAGACGGCGCTGTCGATCGGCGCCCAGGACCGGATGGCCGGCACGGCCTACCTCGACGACACCATCGCGCCGCAGTGGGCCTCCGCCTACGCGCAGGTCCCGGCGCTCGACGAGAAGGACTACCCGAGCCGCGAGGCCCTGCTCGAGATCAAGCCCGACCTGGTGCTCGCGTCGTACTCGAGCGCGTTCGACGACAAGGCCGTCGGCTCGCACGAGTCGTTCGACGCCCTCGGTGTCGCCACCTACGTCTCCCCGTTCGGCTGCAAGGACAAGTCGACCCGTCCCGCCGTGTCCTGGGATTCGATCGGCACCGAGATCACCGACTACGGGACCCTGTTCGGCCGCAAGTCCGAGGCCGACGCCGTCGTCGCACAGATGCGCGAGACCCTCAGCGGCATCGAGGCTGCGGCGCCCGCGAAGGGCAAGAGCATCTTCTGGTACGACAGCAACACCGATACCCCGTACGTCGGCGGCAACGCCGGCGGACCGCAGCTGATCATCGATGCGGTCGGCGGCACCAACATCTTCGCGAATGCCGACGGCGCGTGGCTCGACGGCAGCTGGGAGACGGTGCTGGCCGCGAACCCCGACGTCATCGTCCTCGCGGACGCGTCGTGGGACACGGCCGAGGAGAAGAAGAACTACATGCGGAGCGACCCGGCCCTGAAGGATCTGAAGGCCGTGCGCGACGACGCGTTCGTCGTGGTCCCGTTCTCGGCGAGCACGCCGGGACCGCGCACCATCGAGGGCGCGAGCCTGGTCGCCGAGCAGCTGGGCGACAACGGGGCATGAGTCCGACGACCCGGGTGCCGGCCCGGGTAGCCGCGACGACCAGCACCGGCTGGTCGGTGATCCTGGTCGCGCTGCTCGCAGTGAGCTGCGCGGCCGGGGTCGCGATCGGTGCGGCCGACCTGTCGATCGGCACGGTCGTCGAGTCGATCGCCGGACGCCTCGGCATCGGCCCGGGCACCGATCTGCTCACCACCCACATCGTCGTGGACCTGCGGATGCCGCGGGTGCTGGCGGCCGCGGCGATCGGCGCGGGGCTCGCCCTGTGCGGCGCCGTGCTGCAGTCGCTGACCGGCAATCAGCTGGCCGACCCGTACCTGCTCGGCATGTCCGGGGGCGCGTCACTGGGTGCGGTCCTGGCACTGACGACCGGCGCGAGCGCGGTGGGCGCCTTGGGATTCGGCGCCGTGTCGTCCGCCGCATTCCTCGGTGCCCTCGGCAGCCTGCTGCTGGTGTTCGTCATCGCGACGTCCCGGTCCGGGGCGCTGCTGCCCGGTCGACTCGTCCTCGCCGGTATCGCGGTGGGGCAGTTGACCGCGGCACTGACGTCGGCGTTGGTGTTGTTCGGCGACCGCGACTCCGCCCACCGGGTGCTGAACTGGACCCTGGGCTCGGTGGCCGGCGTGCGCTGGTCGGGTCTGGTCGGCATCGTCGTCGTCGTCGCCGCGACGATGACGATCTTCCTGGCGTACAGCCGGGTACTGGACTCGTTCGCGTTCGGTGAGCGTGCCGCCGCGAGCCTCGGCACCAACGTCGAGCGGTCGCGCTGGGTGCTGTACGCGGTGGCGTCACTGTGCACGGCGGCGCTGGTGGCGCAGGCCGGCATCATCGGCTTCGTCGGGCTCGTGGTGCCGCACGCGGCCCGGATGCTCGTCGGGCCGCTGCACGCGCGCCTGCTCCCGGTGGTCGCTCTGGTGGGCGCCCTGCTGCTCGTGTGGGCCGACATCGCCGCCCGCACGGTCATGCCCGGGCGGGAACTGCCGATCAGTATCGTCACCGCGGTCGTCGGGGTGCCGGCGTTCGTGTGGCTGCTCCGACGACGGGGAGCCACCTCATGACGCACCACTCTCCCGAGATCCGGGTCGAGGACGTCACCTGGTCGGCCGGAGGCACGCGGATCCTCGACCGGGTGTCGTGCACGGCCCCGGACGGTCGGGTCACCGGGCTGATCGGGCCGAACGGATCGGGCAAGACCTCGCTGCTGTCGGCCATCGCCCGGCTCGAACGTCCCGACAGCGGACGGGTGCTGATCGGCGACGTCCCGGCGACCGCGATGCACCGGCGCGAGTTCGCCCGGACCGTCGCACTGGTGGAACAGCATTCGGCCACCGAACTGGACCTGACGGTGGAACAGATCGTCGAACTCGGCGCCATTCCGCACCGCGGTGGCTGGGCCCGCCCCGCCGCACTCGGCACGGGTGAACTCGTCACCGACTGCCTCGCGACGGCCGGCATCGCCGACCTGCGACACCGGTTGTGGCAGAGCCTGTCCGGCGGCGAGAAGCAGAAGACCCAGCTGGCCCGCGCGTTCGCGCAGCGCCCCTGTGTGCTGCTACTCGACGAGCCCACCAACCACCTCGACGTCTCGGCGTCGCTGGAACTGCTCGAACTGATCCGGGCCCGCGGGCTCACCACAGTCGCCGCGATGCACGACCTGAACCTGGCCGCCATGTACTGCGATCACCTTGTGGTGCTGCGCGACGGCCAGGTCGTCACCGAGGGCCCGACGGAGTCGGTACTCACCGCCGAACTGCTGGCGGACGTGTACGGCCTCGACGCCCTGGTGCAACCCCATCCACGAACGGGCCGTCCGATGGTGGTGCTGTGCGGCACCGTCGACGCGGCAGCCGAAAGGTCTTTCTCATGAACACGATTGCGCAGAACCGGTGGGTGGTCGTCACCGCGCCCACCGATCGCGGCGCCGATCCCCGCGACCAGGTACTCGGGGCGCTGCGCACCCTGCAGGACCGGCACCCGGACACCGTCTTCGTGACGGCGGTGCTCGGCGGCTCGGGAACATCCGTCACCACGGCGCTCGACGAGGCGACCGCGTCCGGCGCGACCGAGGTCGTCGTGGTGAGCGCCCAGACGGTGCTGGACCGCAAGATCGACGCGTGGTTCCGCCGCGTCATCGGGCACTGGCTGCGCGAGCACTCCCGCGAGCACTCCGAGGAACGGATTCCCGACGTGCGGGTCGCGAATCCGCTCTCCGACAACGCGAACTACGCCGACCTGCTCGACGCCGCGATCTCGGGCCCCACCACCCCGGCGCGCACCACCACCGCTCCCCTGACCTCCCCTGCCTGGGACGAGGTGCCCGGCTTCGCACGGCACGTCCTGGTGTGCCGGGGTCCGCGGTGCTCGGCCCGCGGCGGTCCGGAGGCCGCGCAGGCGCTCGACCACGCGCTCGAGGCCCGCGGTCTGGGTGACGACGACGTCCTCGTCACCCAGACGGGCTGCCTGTTCCCGTGCTCGCAGGCCCCGGTCGCCGTGGTGTACCCCGACAACACCTGGTACGCCGCACTGCACGCCGACCGGGTCGAGCGATTCGTCGACGAGCACCTCGTCGAGGGACGTCCCGTCACCGAGTGGCACGGTGCGCGGCGATCCTTGGACCCCGCCGAGTAGCTCCGCGTCACCACTCAATCGGGCTGCGGTACGACAGCCCACGCCTCCACCTCCATCAGCATCGCCGGATCCAGCAGACTCGCCACCACGACGGCCGTACCGGCAGGCGAATTGTCACCGAGGCACTTCGCCCTGGCGTCGCTGTAGGCACCGAAATATGAGGCGTCGGTGAGGTAGCAGACGAGCTTGACGACATCGGAGACGCGCGCACCGGCAAGGCTGAGGGCCGACTCGATGTTGGCGAAGCACTGTTCGGCCTGATCGCGCGGATCGTCGGAGACCACCGTTCCGTCGTCGCCCAGTGCGACCTGACCGGAGACGAGGACGAGTCCCCCACACCGGACGGACTGCGACATCCCGGCAAACGTCAGATGCGGTGGGCTGAACCCTCGTTGCACCCCGCTCGATTCGGAGATCTGCGTCATCAGGGCATCCCGGCCGTTGCGCCGGTACAGACGTCGAGCGTCGACCCGGTGACGTAGCGCGCCTGGTCCGAGACCAGATAGAGCACTGCGTCCGAGACGTCCTGCGGATCGACCCACGGTGTCCGCATGGGACTCATCCGTGAGTAGATGGGCTCGACGTCGCTGCGGTCCGGGGAATCGAGCCCTGGACAGAACAACTCGTACATCGATGCGTTGTGCACCATCGGCGTGTCGACAGTTGCCGGGCACACCGCGTTGACGGTGATCCCGTGTTCGGCCACTTCGAGCGCCAGGGTCTTGACCAGGCCGATGACGCCCCACTTCGCGGCCACGTAGTGGGCCAGATTCGGGTTGCCCATGCGACCGCCCATCGAGGCGGTCGCTACGATCCGTCCGCGTCCCTGCCCCACCATCGTGGGCGTGACGGCACGGAGCGTCTTGAACACTCCGGTCAGATCGACTCCGATCATCTCATCCCACATGGAATCGGTTATCTCCCAGAACTTTCCATGCCCACAGATTCCCGCGTTCGCGACACAGATGTCGAGTGAGCCGAAACGGTCGACCGTCTCGGACACCGCGTCGTCGAGCGCGTCGCCGTCCCTCACATCGAGAGCGAAGGGCTGGCATTTCCGCCCCACCTCTGCGACGAGGCGGACCGTCTCGGCGAGATCATCCTCGGTGGCGAGTGCGTAACGGATCGAATCGAGGTCGCGGCAGATGTCGGACACGACGACGTCTGCACCCGCACGCGCGAGGGCCAGCGCGTGTGAGCGCCCCTGCCCGCGTGCGGCTCCCGTGACGAAAGCGACCTTGCCATCCAGATTGCCCATCGGGTTCTCCTCTCGTACCTTCTGTCGTTCCGGTCAGGTCGTCTTCGGGGTCTTGCGAATCTTGGTGAGGACCACGGCGAGGACAAGAGCGCCGCCCTGGAAGGTGGAGATGACCCAGAAGGGGATGCCCCACAGCTGCAGTCCGTTGATTCCGATTGCGATGATCGCGAGACCGACGAGCAGACCTGGGACGTTGAATCGTCCCGGCTTGATCATGGTCGATCCCAGGAAGGCGGCCGCGTAACACGGCAACAGATACTGTCCGCCGACATCCGGCTGCCCCGTGCCGATGCGGGCCGTGTACACGAGTCCGGCCAGGGCTGCGCAGAATGCCGAAGCCCAGAATGCAAGGTAGAGAATGTGATCCGTCGGCACCCCCGCCAACCGCGAGGCCTCACGACCGGCGCCGGTCGCATAGATCATGCGCCCGAGCGGGGTGTGTTCGAGGACGTAGTACACGATCGCCGCCAGCACGATGACGCACACGATGGGGTTGGGTATCCCGAGGATCTCACCCCGCCCGAGGTCGGTGAATGCGGTCGGGATGTTCTCCGATACCGCTTTGCCGTTCGCGACGAGCTGGGACAGCCCGAGGAAGACCGAGCCGGTTCCCAGAGTCACGATGAATGGATCGATCTGGAGTCGAACCACGAGGAGGCCGTTGACGAATCCCGCCAGCGATCCGGCCAGGAGGGCAACGACGATGACCGCGATCACCGGCATCCTGCCGGAGGTCGCCTGGAACATCGACGCGGAGGAGATCACCGACAGCGTGATCACACCTCCGATCGAGATGTCGAAGACACCGGCAGCGAGCGGGAACAGCAGCCCCAGCGCAACTATCGCGGCGATCGCCTGGTTGTTCACCACCGCAACGAGATTGCTGCTGGTGAGGAATACGCCGGGGAGGGCGATCGTGAATCCGATGATCATCGCGAGCAGCAGCGCCGGGCCGGCCCATTTCGATGCGAGCGAGTTCACGGACGTGCGTCTGGCACGAGTCCCGGCGATGTCGCGCGCCGAGAGATCAGGACGGGGCGTAACAGAGTCCAACGATTCTTTCACGAGTGATCTCCTCCTCCTGTAGCTCTGCTTGGACAGACCCGTCCCGGAACACCAGGACGCGATCACACGCTGCTGCGAGGTCGTCGGTATCCGACGAACAGAGCAGGACTGCGATGCCGTCCCGCGCTGCCGATTCGGACACGACTCGGAGTATTTCCGCTGATCCTCCGACGTCGACACCGTGCGTAGGTTCTTCGAGGACGAGTACACGCGGATCGATGCGCAGCCAGCGGAGAACGAACACCTTCTGGGCGTTGCCGCCGCTGAGCAGTTCGATCGGCCGGTCCGGGTCTCCCGGGCGGATGCCGAAGCGATCGATCCCGGCGAGTACCTCGGTCCGTTCCGCTCGCCGGCTGAGGATTCCCCTGCGCCACAGCGGCCGGAGCCTCGATATCGTCATGTTCTCGGCCACCGACATCGTGAAGATCGCCTTGAGGCGCCGCTCGCCGGGCAGTACTGCCACTCCGTGTTCGCGCATCGGCCGGGTTCCGAATCGACCCACGGGTCGCCCTTCCACCCTCACCTCCCCCGAGACCACTCGGGCACCGCCCTGCAGCAGTCGCACTACCTCGTGCACTCCGGATCCGGTGAGTCCCGCGATGCCGACAACCTCGCCGGCTCGCACACAGAAGCTGGCGCCCTTCAATTCCCTGCCTGCAACCACGTCGACGAACTCGAGACGAGTATCGCCCCGCACCCGGCCCTCGTTCCGGGGGCTTCGCACGGGCGTCAACTCCGTGCCCGCGATCACCCGCGCCAGTTCCGCTCCCGTCAGGTCGGCAACCCGCGAGCGCAGGGCCACCTTGCCGTCCCGGAGGACGGTCACCTGGTCCGCGATTTCGAGGACCTCCTCCAGCCGGTGGGTCACGTAGACGACTCCCACGCCGCGCTCGACGAGCCGACGGACCAGGCGGAACAAGTTGCCGACCTGCTCGGAGGGCATCGCCGCCGTCGCCTCGTCGAGGATGAGCACCGTCACCGAACTCTGGTCCCCGAGGGCTCGGGCGACCGCGACCTCGGTCCGCTCCACGGCGGTCAGATCCGAGAGCGGGGCGTCGAGGTCGATGTGGCCCAGATCCAGTTCTTCGAGGCTGCGTCTCGCCAGTTCACGTTCACGGCGCCATTTGATGCGACCGAGGCGGCGGGCGTCGTAGTTCCCGACACCGAGCCTCAGATTCTCGAGGACGGTCAGGCCCTCGACCATCCCGATGTCCTGGTGGATGAACCGCATTCCCGCGTTGCGTATCCCGGCCACGTCGCCGAACCTGATCGGCTTCCCGGCTACCGAGTAACCTCCCGCTCCCGAATCCGGTAGGTGATATCCCGACATCACCTTGATGAGCGTCGACTTTCCCGATCCGTTGTGGCCGAGCAGGGCATGAATCTCCCCGGCTGCGACCGCGAAGTCCACATTGTCGAGCGCGCGCTGTCCCGGATAGGTCTTGGTGATAGCGGCCATTTCGAGAGCCGTCATCACGCACCCTCACCTCTACCCGGCGCATCCGAGATCACGCGACACCCCACAGCGTCTCGAACTGCTCTCGGAAACCCGTTGCACCCTCGTAGGTTCCGTTCTGGGGAACGCTCGACTGGGTCATCAGGAGCTGGGTCGGGTTCGAGATCCCGTCCGGGATCGACTGACCGGCGGCGAGACGCACGGCCGCGTCCACGACAGTCCACCCGTTCTCGTACACACCCGAGGCAACGTCGGCCTTGATGATGTCACCCTTGCGCACCAGCGCCAGTGACGGTTCGTCGCCGTCGAAGGTTCCGACCGAGATGGAGTCGGCCTTGCCCGCCTGACGAACCGCGTCCGATGCCATCAGACCGGAGAATCCGGGTGTTCCTACAATCCAGTTCAGCTTCGGATTCGACTGGATGGCCGCCTGGAGTGCGGGAGGTAGGTCCGTTTGCGCCGTGGCCGCCGAGAATCGCTTGATCGTGGTCTTGCACGAGTCGCACTTGTCGAGGGCGGCCTCGATTCCCTCTGCGCGCTGCCCGTTGCACCCGTAGACGGTGTCGGCGAACACTGCGACGTCGGCCTTACCACCGCTTTCGGCGACGATGAAGTTGCCGAGCATTTCGCCTTCCTGACGGCAGACGTTGCCAACCTCGACGGTGTTTCCCTTGGCGGGATCGGGCTGCTCCGAGGTGAACTGGCCGATGACGGGAATCCCGGCGGCGTGCGCCCCGGCGTACGCCTCGGCGGCATCCGCCGCGGGCCGGGCATTGTTGACGATCACGTCGGGCTTGGCGTTCACCGCCTGGCTCATACAGTTCTGGAAGGACGCGACGTCGGCCTTCGCGTCGCACACCTTCACGGTGAATCCGAGGGCAGCGGCCGCTTCCTGAACCCCTGCCACCTGTGCAACGCATCCGGGTATCGATTGGTCACACCCGACGAAGAAGATGGTGCGGGTCGCAGGTGGGGTCACCGGACCGAGCTGGGCCGCTCGGATGACGGTGGGAACCGTGGTGGCGGCCTGCGCCGCATCCTGAGCGGCGGCCAACCACTCGCTACCAGCCGGATCAGAACCCGGATCGGTTGCGGTGTCACCGGTGGCGCCGGCGCATCCGACGAGCATGACGGTCGCCGTCACCGCCCCGAGAACGCCGAGCATGATCCTCGACAGGCGACGGCGCGTGGATCGCTGTGTTACCGACACGGTCATGTCAATCCCTCTCACTCGGTCGATGGAGTGCCCACCGCAGAACTCGGGGCAGGCTCCAGAGTTTTCGGACTATGCGGTGGCCCGGACGTTGGAGGTGATGGCGTCACCGAGCGCCTTGATCCCGCGCTCGATCTCGTGGTCGGGGGCATGGCTGTACGCCAGCCGCAGATAGCCCTGCCCCGCTTCCCTTCCGAGGAACTTCTCGCCGGGTCGACAGAAGACGCCACTCATCGCAGCGGCGTGCTGGGCTCGATCCCAGTCCACCGAGTCGTCGATCCGCAACCACAGATAGAAGCCCCCGTCAGGCACATCGAAGTCGACCAGACCGCCGCAATGCTCACGCACGGCTTGCACCGCGATGTCGCGCTTGCGGCGATAGACGGCGTTTGCCCTCTCGATGTGCGGATCGAGCTTGTTCTGGGCAAGGTAGTCGGCCATCATCCGGCACATCCACTGGCTGACGCCCAGGTCCTGCCGGACCGAGGCCAACGCGTGAATCATCTGCTCGGATGCGCACATCCACCCGAGACGCAGTGCAGGGGCGAGGACCTTCGAGAACCCGTGAGACTGGATGACCAGACCGGAGGTGTCCATGCTTCGGAGTGAGGGCACCGGATCTCCGCCGTAGCGCAGATCGGCGTAGATCGAGTCCTCGAGAACGATCAGTTCCCACTTCTCGGCGATCTCGAGGAGGCGCCGACGGCGTTCCTCCGGCATCACCACACATGTCGGAAGCTGAAATGTCGGAATCACATACAGCAGTTTCGGTTTCACGCCGTCCCGGCGGAACTCCTCCA
This sequence comes from Rhodococcus sp. AG1013, assembly GCF_003350365.1. Taxonomy (NCBI): domain Bacteria; kingdom Bacillati; phylum Actinomycetota; class Actinomycetes; order Mycobacteriales; family Nocardiaceae; genus Rhodococcus; species Rhodococcus sp. AG1013. The sequence goes on along the minus strand of NZ_QQAT01000006.1, from coordinate 91,220 downwards.
GACGTGCCTCCAGGGACTCGATGACAAGGCCGTCCTGGTCGATGTCGACCGTTCGAATGTCGGCACCCCGCATCTGCATGAACCGCATTGCATACGGGAAGGTTGCCGCTTCGACGAGAACGCCGTCGCCGGGGTTGACGAATGCATTGACCGCCAAAGCGATTGCCTGGACCGACCCGGAGGTCAGGATGAAGTTGTCCGCGCCGAGACCGCCGATCCCCTGGGTCCGGCCCAGCCACGTTGCCAGCTCCGCCCGAAGACCGGTGTGGCCGAGCATCAGTTCGATGTAGGAGGGCAGATAGACGATCTGGTCGTTGGACTTGTCATAATCGAACGAGATGTACTCCAGCGCCAACCCGCCGTCACGGTCGAGCACATCACCCATCAGCTCCTTGAAGTCCTCGATGGGAAACGTCTCTTCGGCGGCGATGCCCTGGTCGAAGTTGAACGTGACTGCAGTCGGCGGGTCCGGGAAGAACAGGGCAGGTCCGCCCTGAGCGAGGTCCGACAGAAGATGCTTCGGGTCGATCGTCATCGAAGAACTCCTTCGTTGTTGCTGAGATCTGAATTCGGGGGGGAGCACGAGAAGTGATTACGCGACGTGGAATGCGTTCCATCCGGCGGCGACGTCGAAGGCGTTGCCGGTGACGTACCGGGCATCGTCCGAGGCGAGGAACAGCACTGCCGCACTCGCATCGGCCACCTCGAGCCACGGAACACCCATGGGATTGAGTCCTGCGAACACCTCACGCACGTCGTCGGTCGTCGGCTCTCGGAGGTCCGGCCGGAACAGCCGATAGGTCAACTGGTTGTGACACATGTCTGTCGACACCGACATCGGGGCGAAAGCATTGACCGTGATGTTGTGCGGTGCCAGCTCGATCGCCAGTGATTTGACGAACCCGATGACACCCCACTTCGAGGCGGCATAGTTCGCGTTGTTGGGCCCGCCCTCTCGCGCGACCGACGACGACGTCGCGATGATCCGCCCGCTCCCCTGTTCGATCATCTGCGGCACAACCGCTCGAATGCTCGTCGCGACGCCGGTGAGGTTGACGTCGACCACCTCACGCCAAACGTCATAAGACATGTCGCGAAGCGGGCCGAACGATGCGAGGCCGGCGTTCGCGACGAAGACGTCGACCCTGCCGAACCGTTCGACGGCAGCGCCGACCAACTTGTCCATGTCGGCGCTCGAACGGGTATCCGCCAGCATCGAGATGCACTGACCACCGACCGACTCGACCATCCGGGCCGTCTCCGACAACTGCTCGGGAGTCGACATCGGCGACGCGCACGGGATCTGTTGTCCCAGATCACACAGCACCAGCGACGCGCCCTGCTGCGCGAACGACAGCGCATGGGAACGTCCCTGGCCCTTGCCGGCACCGGTCACGACGACGACTCGTCCTTCGAAGCTCCTCATCACCTCTCCTCACGCCGTATTGGTTGCGGCCAATCCGGCCGAGACATCGAGCACCGATCCCGTCATATCCAGCCCCGTTGCCCCGATCACAAACATCGCCGCATCACAGATGGATTCGATCGACACGTACGCGGATCTGCTGGGGTGAATCAGCTCGAGGGCGCTACGGGCGGACTCCTCGTTCACCTCTCCCACCGGGTCGTTTCCAGCACGCCCGGCCTGCGCCAGGGCCCAGAAGTCGGAGGTCCGCGACATCGTCGTATCGACGGGACCGGGAGCGAGGACGTTGACCGCGAGCCCGAACTCCGCGGACTCGAGCGCCAACGACTTGGCCAGCCCGATCAACCCCCACGCTGCTGCGGCGTAGTGGGAGAGTCCGGCAGCACCGCGTCTGCCTTCCTCCGCGGCCACGATCACCACGCGGCCCGAACCGGACGACTCGAGGTGCGCGAGCGACGACCGGATGCAGTGATATGCACCGTGCAGATTGGTATCGACCACCGACTCCCACTGCACGTCGGTCATCTCGGCAACGGGTACAGCACTCCGCACGCCCGCCGCACATACGAGTATGTCGAGCCCGCCGAGCGCGGACACGGTCTCGGCCACCGCGGACTCGACGGCGTCCGGGTCACGCACGTCGATGGCGATCGCATGCGCACGGCGCCCGTGCGCACGGACTTCCGTTTCGATATCCCGCAGGTCAGCCTCATCGCCGAGGGCGTATCCGAGCGGCGGATCGTTCCATTCAGGCGCGTCCCAGACCGCGACATCCACACCGGCCGCCGCCAGCCGCTTGGCGATCGCTGCACCTATACCGCGGGCGCCGCCTGTGACAACAGCGACGGATCCCTCTAGATCTCTCAATTGAACCGCCCTCACATCCAGGGTCATTCGAGCCTATTGAAGAACCATTCAGGTGAGGCGACTATCCACCCGGAGTCGACGGTTGTCAATGACTGGACGAATTCGATGCGATCTAGCACGTATAGCCGAATCACTGTGTTAAACATCAGCGTTCAAGGACACGAACCATCCGCGTCGCGCTGCGCAGAGGAGCCTCCAGCCACGTTGAATAATTCCTCACCTCAGCACCCATCGGGCCGGGCGGTCGGCAGCGAACCGCCGAGTAGGATCGGGCACCGGCAACAGACAACGCCCCTGATCGGGGCGCAAACCAGGGCGGGGTATGGACAACAAGCGCAACTCCCGTGCGGCCGAATCCACCACCGGATCGACGCCCACCAGAACTCTCCTCGTGACGGCCGCCCGAGACGTCTTCGTCGATCGCGGCTTCTTCGACACACGCATCACCGACATCACGACGGCAGCCGGAGTCGCGTCGGGCAGCTTCTACACGTACTTCAGTTCGAAGGAACTCGTCTTCGAAGCCATGCTCGACGAACTGGACGCCGCAATCATGCCGGCATCCTGGTCACCGGAACACGGCGTCCACCAGTGGATTCGCACGAATGCCCACCACTATCTCGAGGAGTTCGCACGCCACGCCGCATTCTGGCGACGAGTCGAGCAGGCGGCACTCGGAAATCGCGACATCAGCCGCATGCTGGCCGCACGGCGAGAGGTCTATGTCGCCCACGTGCGCGACACGATCGCCGCCTGGGTCGAGGCCGGATTGGTCACGCCCGGCGTCCCTGTCGACCTCACCGCGCTCGCTCTCGTCGCAACTACCGAACAATGCGCCTTCCAGTGGTTCGTGCTCGATGACCGCCCTCCAGCGATCGATGCCGCCGCGGACCAGCTGACCGACCTCTGGTGCCGCGTTGTCGTTGTCGCTGCCACCGAGGGATTGACGAAATGAGCGACAAGACGTCCATGACCCGCCAGGGGCTACGCACCCGCGGATCGCTCCTGCGCGCAGCCCGGCGTGTCTTCTCCGAAAGGGGCTTCCATCAGGCACGCGTTGCGGACATCACCGCAGAAGCAGGCGTCTCCGTCGGTACGTTCTATCGGTACTTCGAGGACAAGAACGAGCTGTTCACGAATCTGATCATCGACGTCGAGGACGAGGTCTACGGCGAACTCTCGTCCCCAGTCGCCGGACCGGATCAACCGCGTGCCCGAATAGCCGAGACGAACCTGCTGTACCTTGAAGCCTTCCAACGCAATTCCGACTTCTGGAAGGTACTCGGCGAAGCCGCCCTCTCCAGCGCAGAGGCACGCCGGGCGCTCACCGACCGGCGCCGCTACTACCAAGGGCGAACCTGCCGCGCGTTCACCCGCTGGCAGGACGAGGGCCTGATCGACGCGAATCTCGACGTCGATGCCGCTGCCGCGATGCTCGGCGCCATGACGGAACGATGCGCGTACATCTGGTTCGTTTTCGGCGAGCCCCCGGCGTTGGAGGAGGCGTCCGCGCACCTGACGACTCTGTGGTTGAACGCGCTGGGGGGCGTAGCCGGCGGTCCGTCTGCCACCCTGGAGCCATGACCTCCGCCTCGCCCCGCGTCACGCTCACGTACTGCACGCAATGCAACTGGCTGCTCCGAGCCGGATGGATGGCACAGGAATTGCTGAACACGTTCGGCACCGAACTCGGCGAGGTGGCAATGATTCCCGGTACCGGCGGGATCTTCCAGGTCACCGCGGGCGACACACTGGTGTGGGATCGTAAGCGCGACAGCGGTTTTCCCGACATCGTGACACTCAAGAAGCTGGTGCGTGACGCGGTCGTGCCGGACCGGGACCTCGGGCACGCAGATCGCAAGCACAACAACTGAGCTCGAGGTCTTGACGGTCACTCGATCAGCGACCACTGTTGATCAGAGACATATGGGGCGATACCGCACCCCGTGAAACGGCCGATCCCGTCGCGCGTCGGCCGCACTGATACAGCTGTGCCACCGCACAATGGAGCTGAGGCCGTCATGACCACCGATCAGGCAGAAACCGGCGCAACCGATTCGGACACCACGAATGTGATCGCGGGAGTCGTCGCCAGGCTTCGGAAGGTGCACGCGAGCGGACGCACCAGAACCGCGCAGTGGCGGATCGAACAGCTCCGCGGCATCGAACGAATGCTGAACGAGCGCGAGGACGAGATCACCCGCGCCCTCGCCGAGGATCTGGGCCGCGACACCTTCGAGTCCTGGATGATCGACGTCCTCGACGTCAGGCTCGAGGCTGCGTACGCACGCAGACGGGTACGCCGGTGGATGCTCAGCAGGCCGCGACGACTGCCGCTGCACCAGATGCCCGCACTGGGGTGGGTGCAGTACGAGCCGCTCGGGGTGGTGCTGATCATAGGGGCGTGGAACGTCCCGCTGACGGTCACGCTGGGACCGCTGATCGCCGCCGTGTCGGCAGGCAATTGTGCCGTGATCAAGCCTTCGGAGCTGGTACCCGCGTCGTCGCGCCTGCTGGCCCGGCTGCTGCCCGAGTACCTCGACCCGGATGCCGTCGCCGTGGTCGAGGGCGACGGGCGCACCACCCAGAACCTGCTCGCTCAGGGCCTCGATCACGTGGTCTTCACCGGCGGGACCGAGATCGGCCGGAAGATCATGGCGGGGGCCGCGCCGCACCTGACGCCGGTAACCCTCGAGCTGGGCGGCAAGAGCCCCGCGATCGTGATGCGGGACGCGAACCTCGCCGTCACCGCCCGTCGCATCGCCTGGACGAAGGTGTTCAACTCCGGCCAGTCCTGCATCGCGGCAGACTACGTGCTGGTCGAGCGCGCCGCCCGGGACGAGCTGGTGCATCACATAGTGCGCAGCCTCGAGGAGTTCCGGGCGGGACCACCTGGGCGAGGCGTGCGGATCGTGAACGAGCATCAGTTCGACCGGCTGGCCGGGTACCTCGCAGACACCGAGGCCACGGTTGCGCACGGCGGCGGATCCGATCGAGCCGCGCTGACGATCGAGCCCACCGTGCTGATGGACCCGAGCCCCGACGAGCCGGTCATGCGGGAGGAGATCTTCGGGCCGATCCTGCCGGTGCTCGCCGTCGACTCGCTGGACGAGGCGATCGCCTTCGTCAACGCGCGACCGAAACCCCTGGCCGCCTACGTCTTCACGAAGTCCACCCGGACCGGCCGCAGGGTGCTGTCCGAAGTGAGCTCCGGCGGCGCGGTGGTCAATCACCTCAGCTACCAGCGCGTGGCGCCCCAGCTTCCGTTCGGAGGCGTGGGATCCAGCGGGATGGGGCGGTACCACGGCAAGTGGGGGTTCGATGAACTCAGCCATCGAAAGGCCGTGCTGGTCAAGCTGTTCAAGCCCGATCTCCGGATCGCCTACCCGCCCTACACCGAGCGCGCGGCCAAGCTGATTCGCAGGCTGTACCGGCCCTGAGAAAGCTGGGGTCGACGACATCGAGGAGGATCACGATGCCCCCGGTCACCGGCGCGAAACCCCGGACACTGTGTGAGGCGTTCCAGTCCACCCGTCGCGACCCACCCGGACGTCGTGGCGCTCCGCACCCCCGACGACGGTGTCGTCATCACCTGGCGCCGGTACGGCGAGCGGGTCCGCCGGATCGCCGCCGGTCTGGCGAAACTCGGTGTTCGCCACGGGGACACCGTCGGCATCATGCTGACCAACCGACCCGAATCCACCTCGTCGACATCGGAGCGCTCCACGCGGGCGCGACCCCCTTCTCTGTCTACAACACGCTCGCCCCCGAGCAGCTCGAATACGTGCTGACCAACGCCGGGAATCGGGTCGTGGTCTGCGAGGAGCAGTTCCTGCCCGTCGTGCGGGAGGCGTTGCAGGGCACCGCGGTCGAAACGACCGTCTGCGTGGACGGCGCACCCGCAAGGCACCACGAGCCTGGAGGACCTCGAGGCGAACGGCGACCCGGACTTCGACTTCGACTTCGACTTCGAAGGAGCATGGAAAGCCGTCGGACCCAACGACGTTCTGACCGTCATCGACACCTCCGGCACCACGGGGTCACCGAAGGGCGATCGGCGTCGGACGGAGGAAGGCGCGCCTCGAATCCGACGGCGCACCACTCCCACGGAAACTACTGGTCCAGCACACTCTGGCGGACCGGCTGGTCCTCACCACGATCAGGAAGAAACTGGGTCTCGACCGTGTCCAGATCGCGGTGACCGCGGCCGCCCCGATCTCACCCGACACCGTCGAGTTCGTCCTGGGCCTCGGTATCCCGTGCTGCGAGGCCTGGGGCCTGTCCGAAACCTGTGCCGCCGCCACGATGAACGCCCCGGACGCCTGACAAACCGATCAGACGAGGCCCGGGATCAACGCCTTGCGGTCGGTCGGGTACTCGACGAACTTGTCCCGATACCACTTGTGCGTCGCGAGGGCGCGCGGGATGAGGTTGCCGGCGGTGATGAGGAAGATGACGACGCCCGCGAGCGACCATGTCAGCAGCGCGAAGCCGGCCCATGCGATCAGTTCGCCGAGATACGCGGGGCTGGAGACGAATCGGAAGCCGCCGCCCTCCGGGATGCGGTACTCCGTCGCGCCGGGGTTCTTCTTGTCCCGGAGGTTGCGGACGATGGATTCGGAGTTCACCAGCAAAGCGAACCCGCACAGGTAGACGACCAGGCCGATCAGGAACCGGGGATCGGTGAGCCACGCGGTGTCGTACTGATGCATGTAGTCGTGGCTGAAGAACGCGCCGTTGAGGTAGCCGTGCATCGAGGTCACGATGACGCCCATCGCGATGACCGAGATGTTGAAGGTGCTGCGCTTGCCCGGCACCTGCCGGATCGACAGCGGGAAGAACCAGCCGCGATTCGCGTAGTGCAGCAGCCAGACCGCGGCGAGCACCATCGACGTGGGTTCGAACCTGTTGGGTCCGGTGAGGTAGAAGATCGCGAAGACGACGGTGGCGGGGATCTCCATCAGCCACCACCCGAGCTTCGGGTTGAGGTTGAAACCGAGGTTGGTCGAGGAGAACCTGCCGTACGAACTCTGCGCGAAGAACCCGCCGACGATGACGAACGCGGCGAACGCGAACGCACATGTGAGGACGGTGTCGTAGACGGTGTTGCCGGTGTACCAGTGCATCGAGATCCTTCGGTGGACGTGGCCGGTACAGCACGAGCACACGACGCACCCACCACGGACGAACAACGAACTGGAACGTGTTCTACCACATGCCGGAGCGTTCCACGACACCTTTCTGGACATGGGTCCAGGTGGAATCGGTACAGATCAGCTCGCTGAGGCACCGAGTTCGATGACGAGCACCCCCGCGACGATGAGCGCGATCCCGAACCCCATCCGCGGCGTCAACGGGTCCTTGAAGATCGCGCGACCTAGGAGCGCCGTGAGCGCCACACCGCAGGCCGCCCAGACGCCGTACGCGACACCGACGGCCATGCCACGGTCGAGGACGACGGCGAGGAGGCCGAACGCCACCAGATAGCCGACCCCGGTGGGGATCAACCACCACCGCCGGGCGAGGCCGTCGGATGCCTTGAGGCACAAGGTACCGGTCACTTCGGCGATGATCGCCCCGACGAGCAGCACCCAGGTCACGGCGTCGCCTCAAACTCCCGGCCGTCGCCGCCCCTGTCCTTCTCGGCGGCCTGCGAACCGAGTTCGACGGTCAGCACGCCGGCGATGACCAGGGCGATGCCCACGCCCATGAGCGCGGTCAGTGCATCGCCGAAGAGCACGGTGGCCAGTACCGCCGTCAGGGTGATCCCGCATGCACCCCAGATCCCGTATGCGACACCGACCGCCATGTGACGCAGCACAACCGCGAGGAACGCGAAGGACGCGAGGTACCCGGTCACCACCAGGACGTACCACGCGGGGTGTTCGGTCGCGGCGCGCAACGACAACGTCGCCGCGACCTCGCACACGATCGCACCGGACAGGAGCCACCATTTCATGGCGCCACGGTATCGGTCAGTCCGGCCGCGGCCCGAAGGTGTCGAGCATGACGATGGGACCGTCGTCGACCCGCGTCTTCGCGTCGATCTCGAGCAACCCGGCGAATGCCTTTGCCGTGTACACGGGATCGAGCGGGACGCGGTACTCGGTACCGACGCGCTGCGCTGCGCGACCCTCCGCGGTGGCGTATCCGTAACCGGGACCCAGATATTCCCGCGTCACGGTCAGACCGGCCGAGCGGAGGTCGATCTCGCCCAGCTGCGCGCCACGACGACGCAGCAGGGACTCGGCCCGACCCGCGAGGTCCCGGATCTCGGCGGCGCCCAGCGGCAGGGTGTCGTTGACGACGACCCCGACGACACCCGTGCGCAGGCCCGCCAATTGCAGACCCAGCAGCAGACCCGCCACGGTGCCACCCGATCCGACCGGCGCCACGATGTGGGCCGGTTCCGGAATGTCCCCGGCCTCGACCTGCGCAGCCAACTCCAGTGCGGCCTCGACGTATCCGAGCGCACCGATCGGGGACGAACCGCCCGGCGGCAGGTAGTACGGCAGCCGTCCGCCGCGAATGTGCCGCAGCATCAACCACGGTGCGGACGCGAACGTCCGCACCTTGTTCCGGGTGAAGTGCAGGGTCGCGCCCGAGCGCTGCAGCCGGGCCAGTTGCGCCCGCACATGGTCGTCGACGGGCTGATCGATCAGCGCGATCGCCGTTTCGATGCCGAACTCCCTGGCGTACAACGCGGTCGCCAGACCCCAGTTGGTCCCCAGCCCGCCCACCGTGATGATCCGCCGCGACTTCCGCGCCAGAACGTCGGGGATGATCCACTCCAGTTTGCGGACCTTGTTGCCGCCCCAGCCACCGGAGCCGAACGTGCTGTCGTCCTTGACCCAGATCCGGTTTCGCGTGCCCAGCCCGTCGAGCCTGCGGACCGGGGTGGGCGGTACACCGAGGGGAACATGGGGCAGCGACTCTGCGAGTTCGGGAAAGCGCTGATGCAGAAGCGGTGCCGTGGTCACGTCAGGCATCCCGCGAACCCAGCCCGACCGCGGATCGATCCGGCGAGGTAATCGAGGTCGGGCCTCGGTGGAACCGTGGGCCGGCCCCGCAGCCCGAACCCGTCCCCCACCGTCCGCGGAACGACATGCAGGTGCACGTGGAACACCTCCTGGCCGGCCACCACGCCGTCGGCGAGGAAGAAGTTCACCCCCTCCGCGGCCACCGAACTGTCTCGCAACGCTGCCGCGATCTGCTGCCCCACCTGGAACAATCGTCCTCCGTCATCGGGATCCAACTCAGCGAGATCCGCTGCGTGCTTCTTCGGCACCACGAGCAGGTGGCCGGGCGTGAACGGACGAATGTCCATGAACGCGATCGTGCGCGCGTCCTCGTACACGAGGCTCGATTCGGCCTCGCCGGCGACGATGGCGCAGAAGACGCAGTGGCTCATACTGGTTGATGTTATGTGTCGAATGCCGGAGCAACGAAGCGTTGTACCATCTGTCGCTCCATGCGCGTGTCGGCGGCGGGCCACGCGAGCAGGGTGAGCACCACACGGACGACCCACTGCCCGCCCGCCTCGTCGGGCGCGATACCGGTGAGGGCGGTGGCCACCCGGCTCAGATCCGGCGAGGACGCCAGGTAGTCGTCGGCGTCACCGGTGCGGGTGTGGGCGAACCAGTAGGACAACGTCGCATCCGCTCGAACCGCCGCCACCGCCGTCACGATCGCCTCGACCACCCGCTCCGCACCGTCGAGGTGCGCCACGGCGCGGGTCACCGGCGGTGATCCGTGCGACCGCGAGCGCCCGACGGTTCCCGCCCGTCAGCCAGTCGTCCCGCTCCGTCACCGACTCCCCTCCGATCTGCGCGGACGCCCCACCGCCGGCTCCGATATGAGACAGGGCATACATGCAGTTCACCGCCGCTTTCTCAGTTGCCGACGGCCTCTTGACAGCGCTCCCCGACACCGTGAACCGTGGCATCACTGCAACGCGTTCCATGACATCGAAGGGCGGGCTCGTGACCGCGACACCACTGGACGGCATCGACGTCTTCGCCGCCGAGCACCTCGACGATCCGTACGGGCTGTACGGGAAACTCCGCGCCCATGCGCCCGTCTACCGGGTCCCCGGCACCGACTTCCACCTCGTGTCGTCGCGGGAACTGGTGACCGAAGCACTGGCCCGACCGGAGGACTTCTCGTCGAATCTGACCGGCGTGCTGGTGCAGCGGCCGGCCGGCCCGCCTGTCACGTTCGACATGGACGGCGGCGGACGGGCGGTGCACGTGCTGGCGACCGCGGACGACCCCGCCCACACGGTGCACCGCAGACTGGTGCTCGCCACCCTCGCCAAGCGCATCCGCACGCTCGGCCCCACCGTCCGCGCGCTCGTCGACGAACTGTGGGACGCGGGACTGGGATCGGACGACTCCTTCGAGTGGGCCGCCGACATGGCCGACAAACTGCCGCTCGCGCTGGTCGCGAGCCTCGTCGGGCTCCCCCACCACGACGTTCCACAACTCCTCGCGTGGGCATACGACAGCACCGAACTGCTCGGCGGGGTGGTCACCGGTGACAGACTGGGCGAACTGGTCACGTCGGCGGCCGAACTGGCCGGCTACCTCCACACCGAATTCACTGCGGCCAAGCGCGATCCGCAGACCGATCTGCTGGGCGTCCTCGCGCATGCGTGCAACGAGGGTGCGCTCACCGACGACGTCGCGGTTCTGATCCTGGTGCAACTGGTCGGCGCGGGCGGCGAATCCACCGCGGGCCTGATCGCCAACGGCGCCCGGATCCTCGCCGCCGATCCGGCACTGCAGGAACGACTGCGCCGGGACCCATCGCTGATCGATCCGTTCCTGGACGAGGCCCTGCGCCTCGAGTCCCCGTTCCGCGGACATCACCGGCACGTGGTCGCGGATACCACGCTGGGAGGGGTGCGGCTACCCGTCGGAAGCCACGTCCTGCTGCTGTGGGGTGCGGCCAACCGCGACCCGTCCGCGTTCGAGAACCCGGACACCGTCGTGCTGGACCGACCGAACCTCAAGGGCCATCTCGCGTTCGGCAAGGGTGTGCACTTCTGCGTCGGATCGGCGCTCGCACGAATGGAAGCACTCGCGGCCCTCACCGCACTGCTCGAGCGCACGACGTCGTTCACGATCGCCGACGGCGGTGCCCGCTGGGTACCGAGCCTGTTCGTTCGCCGCCACCGGTCCCTGCCCCTGCAGATCGAGCCGACCTGATCGGTCTGTGGGTGCGGAGATTTCCAGCGGCCCAGACGAATTCGAATCGATACCCGGTGTCCCGCTCAACGGACAACCACCTTCTCGGCCACGGACGCCTACCCTAGTGTGACGGGCACCACAGGCAGGTCAAGCCCCGAGGACACAGGAGTTCTGGATGAGCGCTCGCGTACCCGTCACACCGATCGACGCCGCGGAGATCGACACCTACGACCACGAAACCGACGTCCTGATCGTCGGCTACGGCTGCGCCGGCGCGTCGGCCGCGCTCGAGGCCGTCGAGTCCGGGGCCGAGGTGATCCTGCTCGAGCGGCAGAGCGGTGGCGGTGGGTCGTCGGCGTTGTCCGGCGGCGAGATGTACCTCGGCGGCGGCACCCCGATCCAGGAGGCGTGCGGATTCGTCGACACCGCCGACGACATGGAGAAGTTCCTCCTCGCCGCGCTCGGCCCGGACGCCGACCAGGAGAAGGTGGGCCTCTACAGCCGCGAGAGCGTCGGGCACTACCAGTGGCTCGTCGATCGCGGCGTGCCGTTCAAGCCGTCGCTGTGGGACTCCCCCACCTGGGTGCCGCCCACCGACGACGGTCTGATGTGGATGGGCGAGAACGCCTATCCGTTCTACGAGATCGCCAAGCCCGCCCCGCGTGGTCACCGCGTCACCTCCGACGGCTTCGGCGGCAAGGTCCTGATGGCGGTGCTGAGCGAGGCCGTCGGCAAGAGTGACATCGCGGTGCACGCCGACACCACCGCACTGCGGCTGATCCTCGACGGTGACCGCGTGGTCGGCGTCGTGGCCCGACACTTCAACGAGACCGTGACGTACCGGGCCCGCCGCGGCGTGATCATCACGACCGGCGGCTTCGCGGACAACAAGGAGATGCTCGCCCAGCACGCGCCGCAACTGGTGGGCCTGGGCGTCAACAGCGACGGCGGCGACGACGGCCGCGGCATCGTCATGGCCCAGGCCGTGGGCGCGGCCGTCAAGCACATGTCCGCCGGCCAGGTCGGTATCTCGCTGGTGCCGGGAATGATGGTGCGCGGCATGATCGTCAACAGCGTGGGCCAGCGGTTCATCAACGAGGACGTCTACCCCGGCCTGGTCGGCCAGGCGGCGCTGTTCAAGCACAACCTGAAGGTGTGGGTGATCCTCGACGAGCAGGCGTACGAGGAGGTCCCGGTCGACGAGCGCTGGGGCGTGCAGCCGCACTTCGTCGCCGAGACACTCGAGGAACTCGAACGCGAGATCGGTATGCCCGAGGGCGCGCTGTGCAGCACCGTGGGCGAGTACAACCGCTTCGCCGCCGACGGCGAGGACCCCTACTTCCACAAGTCCGCCCGGTGGCTGCGGCCGCTGCAGTCGCCGTTCGCCGCGATCGACGTCCAGCGCGGCATGGCCCCGCCGGAGTACGGCGACGGCGGGACCGGCGGGGGCGGCGCCGAGGTGTTCACGATCGGCGGCCTGCGGACCACCGTCGACGGCCGCGTCCTAGACCTCGACGGCGACCCGATCCCCGGACTCTTCGCGGCCGGCCGCGCCACGTCGGGCCTGCACTCGTGGGGCTACATCAGCGGCACCTCGCTCGGCGACGGCACGTTCTTCGGCCGCCGCGCCGGCATCGCCGCTTCCGCGGGCGAGTAGCGCCGCATACCGGCCGCCGAGCACGCGCAACTCCTCGTGGGTGCCGCGCTCGGCGGCGTGGCCGTGGTCGAGCACCACGATCTGGTCGGCGTCCCGGATCGTGGAGAGCCGGTGCGCGATCGTGATCGTGGTGCGGCCGCGGCTGACGACGTCGAGCGCGGTCTGCACGGCCCGCTCGGTCTCGTTGTCGAGCGCGCTGGTGGCCTCGTCGAGCACCAGAATCCGAGGGTCCCGCAACAGGGTTCGCGCGATCGCGATGCGTTGCTTCTCGCCGCCGGAGAACCGGTGGCCACGGGCGCCGACGACGGTGTCGTAGCCGTCGGGCAGCGACTCGATCAGCTCGTGCACCTGAGCCGCCCGTGCCGCGGACTCGATCTCGGCGTCGCTCGCCTCCGGCCTCGCGTGCCGCAGGTTCTCCCGGATCGTCGCGTGCAGCAGGTACGTCTCCTGCGAGACGACACCGACCAGTTCGGACAGTTCCGCGAGCGAGATGTCGCGCAGGTCGACGCCGTCGATGGTCACCCGGCCGGACGTCGGATCGTGCAGCCGCGCCACCAGCGATGCCAGAGTGGTCTTGCCCGAACCGGTTTCACCGACCAGTGCGAGCGACGATCCGGCCGGTACATCGATGGCGATGCCGGCGAGTGCGTCGCGGTCGGCGTTCTCGTAGCGGAAGCCGACGTCCTCGAACCGCACGCCGCCGTCGACCTTCTCGCGCGGCATCGGCACCGGTCTCGCCGGGTCGTCGATCTCCACGGGCAGGTCGAGGTACTGGAAGATCCGGCTGAACAGCGCGAGCGAACTCGTCACGGACACACCGACGTCGAGCAGGCCCATCAGCGGGCGGAAGAGCGTCGTCTGCAGTCCGGTGAAGGCGACCAGGGTGCCGATCGTCATGCCGCCGGACGTCGCCGGCAGCCCCGCCGCCAGGTACAGCAGCGCGGGGATCGCCGAGAAGATGATGCTCATCGTCGCCATCCGCCAGCGTCCGGACAGCTGCGAGCGGACCTCGAGATCCACCAGCCGGTGCGAGGTGTCGGTGAAGCGGTCGGACATCGCCGGGCCGGCGCCGAGCGTCTTGCCCAGCTGCACACCGCTGATCGACAAGCTCTCCTCGATCTGGGTCTGCATGTCGGCGAGCGCGCGCTGGCGCTGCGCGGTGATCTCGCGGCGCATCAGCGCGACCTTGCGGGTGAGCCAGATCGCCGGCGGCAGCACGATCAGCGACAGCAGTGACAGCCGCCAGCTGAGGACCGCCATCGCGATCGCGGTGCCGACGACCGTGGTGACGTTGGAGGCGATCGAGGTCGCGGTCGACGTGACGACGGTCTGCATGCCTCCGATGTCGTTGGTGAGCCGGGACTGGATCTCGCCGCCACGGGTGCGGGTGAAGAAGCCGAGCGACTGCCGCTGCAGATGGGTGAACACGCGGGTGCGCAGGTTGTGCATGATCCGCTGGCCGACCGTCGTCGAGATCCAGGTCTGGATCACGCCCAGCACCGAGCCCGCGACCGTGATCGCGAGCATGCCGAGCACGGCCCACACCAGCAGACTGACGTTCTGTTCCGGGATCGCGCGGTCGATCACCTCGCGGACCAGGAACGGGTTGGCGAGCGAGATCGTGGACGACACCACGATCAGCGCCATCACCACGGCGATCTGCCAGCGGTACGGCGCGAACAGGGAGCCGATCCGGCGCAGGCTCACGGGGGAGTCCTCGAGCTGGGCGCGGTCGGCGGGATCGATCTTGCGGGAACGCATGGGACCCCCACCGGGTCCACCGAATGGTGGGCTTGTCATCTAACCACCCCTCTCAGAAGTCGGGGCAAGCCTTTACTGAGGTTGCCTCAACATGAGGTGACTGTCAAGTGAGGTAAGCTCCGACACCATGACCGAGGCATCGTCCGAACAGCTCCGCGACCTCGTGATGTCCACGTCCCGCGCCCTGCGGCGCAAGTGGTTCACCGCGCTCGAACCATGGGAACTCTCTCCGCACGAGTTCCGCGCGCTGCGCGTGATCGGCACCGAGTCCGACGGCCGCCCCCGCCTCGGCGACGTCGCGAAGGCGCTGCGCATCGCGCCCCGGTCGGCCACCGAGGTGGTCGACCGCCTGCAGAAGCGCGAGCTCGTCGAGCGCGTCTCCGACGGCGGCGACCGGCGCGCGGTGTGCGTCCAGCTCACCGACACCGGCCGCAAGCTGATCGCCGAGATGTCGGACGCCCGCGACGCCCAGGCCGCCGATTTCTTCGCCCCGCTCGACGCCGACGACCGCGCGCAGCTGCGCCGCATCCTCGGCAAGCTCACCGCCGGCGACGGCTGACCCCGCGCGCGCCCCGCGAACCCCTGAACGGGAGTTCACGGCACGGTTCGAGCGCGACGGCGTGTGCTGAACTCCCGTTCAGGGGTTGGGGCGGGCCGCGAACTCGGCCGGGTCGAACGTGAACACGAAGTAGTCGCGCCCGTCGAACACGAACGTCGCCGCCGCGGTCATCCCGTAATGCCGGTGCACCGCAAGCGACTTCGCGTTCGCCGCCTCGACGAAGGCGACGCCGAGATCGAAGCGGTCCCGAAGCTCACGACTGAGCGCGGTGAGCAGCATCGTCAACACCCCGCGCCCCTGGAAGCCCGGGTCCACAGCCGCCGGCCCGTACAGGAACAATCGTCCCGGCGCCTGGGCGCCCGACAGCGCATCCAGCGCCAAGCGCGGCGGACCCGAGGCGACCGCGCCGGGCTCCGACGTCATCGCGAACCCGGCGAGTCTGCCGGTCTCCTCGGCGATGAAGACGCCGGTGCCCTCCTGGAACCGGGTGAGGACATCAGCGTCCATGCGCCCCTGGACGAAGCCGCGCTCGGCGCGCTCCTGGACGGACAGGCCGTCACCGCGCGAGGCCGCCATCAGCGCGAGGATCGCCTCCCGGTCCTGCGGCCCGGATCGTCGCATGGTGATCGCCATACTCCGATTATGGGACGCAGCCGTCAGGAGCAACCTGTCGACTGTGACCGGCACCCCGCTCTGCCACCGCGTCGCGGCAGTCACCTGTCACACCCGATCAATCCTGTCCCGTCTACCGGTCCGGGCAGGTGTCCACCGCGAACTCCCCGACCACCTTCTCCGTGATGCTGCTCCTGACCGGACCTGGGATCCGGTCTGCAAACTTCTTCAGATAGGCGTCGACCCACTCGCTCCGCTCCGCCAGGAACGGAAAATCGGAGCCGACCATACTGCGCACCGCCAGAATGGGAAGCGGCGCGTCCAGTGCCTGGAACGCCTTGTTCCGTAGCCCGGACGTGGTGCATCCCGGATAGAACTGGCCGAGCATGAGTCCTTCCTGGACGAACTTGGACTTACCTTCGCGTTGCGCCTCCTCGATCAGCGAGTAGTCCGAGACGTCGGCGAACACGAGGAGCACGGCCTTCAGGAGCGCATCGTCGCCGTCAACCGGCGGCAATTCACGAAAAGCAGCGAACATCTCGTCCACCGCCTCGGTCATCTGCTGAACACCGACGTCGCAGCCATCGATGAATCCGACCCACAACAGTCCTCGCGAGATCGACGGATTGGTGAACGGGCAGACCGGACCCGATCTGCCGAGATCCGGATGCGGTCGGATCAGGTAGTCGCAAACCCAACTACGCAGCACCTCGGAGCACCGATGCTCGGAGCCCACGACCGCGTCCTCTCCGAACAACTTCTCGAGCCGAATCGCGGTCATTTGTCCTCCTACCCGATTCGCATCGACCACCATCCGACGCGCAAAGGCGCCGACGAGAGGAAGGGACCGGTGGCGCTCCGCGCCATACGCAAAAGCATGCTTTCCGGGTCGACTGCGGTGCGTCCGCACCTGGCGATCAGGCGAAAGACCGACTAGAGACACTGCTTCGGCGAGTGCCGTGAACAGCTGCAGTCCTGAGGAACCCTCTCGGCGAATCGCTGTCCTCCAATGGGACTGCCGGGTCCGGGGCAGCCAAGGGCATCGAGCACGACCTGTACATCCATTCGGCCCGCTCGACACCACGGTAGTCCGCGCCGAAGAGTCGGGCAACGGGTGCACGGTTTGTGTCGTGCTGCGCATTACTCGGGTGCCCCCCGCTCTCGGTCGACCAGATTCAAGTGCCGGTTGAGGAGGGGGCCCACGACCGAAAGGCCCTGCGGGCTCGTCATTTGCTCGTGACGCGTAGGGATTCGGTACTCGCGTACTTCACCGATGATGTACTTTCTCCAGCCCGCTGCTCCGGCCTCACGGTCGAGACCGTGATCGTCGTCCGAGTCTGTCGCCGCGCTGAAGTACGCGACCACGGTACCTTCGAGGGTCGACGGCCGATGCGCGAGAGCGCCATGGACGAGGTCCTGGTACTCCCGGTAGAGGGTGTCGAGGTGATCCGGAGTCAGTGATGCAAAGAGTCCACCCTTCGCACGCAGCAGCCGTGCGGCCTGCTCGGTCGTCATGTCCGATTCCCCCTCGTCGACCAACTCCACCCCACCGAACTCGGCGACCAACCTTGCGGCCGTGGTCATCTCACCGTCGACCTCGGCTCCGGACGGCGCGCGGCTGTCCATCATGGCAAGGGTGAGCACGTCGTCACCTTCTCGACGAAGTTGGACCGCCATCGCGTGCGCAATCTGCCCGCCCACCGAATAGCCGAGCAGGTGATAAGGACCGTGTGGCTGCACAGACCGGATCTCCCGGACGTAGCGGTGGGCAAGGTCGTCGAGCGATCCGAAACGTACATCGGGATCGGTCAGCGCGGGGGAATTGATTCCGTAGATCGGCCGGTCGTCGTCGACGTGCTGCACCAGCCCGCTGTAACACCAGGCGAGCCCGATGGCGGGATGTATGCAGAAGAGCGGATTCCGACTGCCCGTGGCACGCAGCGGGAGTAGCACCTCGACCGCTGAACCGGCGCCGTCGTTCTCGACGGTCTCGGCCTCGCGCGTCTCGATCCGGTGTGCCAGCGACTCGGGCGTCGAATGTGTGAAGATCCACTCGACCGGTACCTCCGTGGAGGTCGATTCCCGCAGTCGCGCAGCCACCCCCGTGGCCGTCAACGAGTTGCCGCCGAGGGCGAAGAAGTTGTCGTCCGCACCGACCCTCGCCACACCGAGTTCGACCGCGAAGGCAGCCGCCACAGCGGATTCGACGCCCGCTTTCGGTGCCCGGTACTCCGCTCGGCCCGCAGCAAAATCCGGCGCCGGCAACGCCGCACGATCAAGCTTGCCATTCGGCGTCAGCGGCACAGCCTCGACCACCACCACCGCCGCCGGAACCATGTGCGGAGCCAACCGCTCCCCCGCAAACGCAAGAACCTCACGCACATCCAGATCCACACCCACCCCGGGCACCACATACCCGACCAACCGATCACCGGCACCATCGTCCGCACGCACCACCGCCACCGCACGCGCCACCCCCACACACGCCGACAGAACCGACTCGACCTCACCCAACTCCACCCGGAAACCACGAACCTTCACCTGCAGATCCGCGCGACCGACGTAATCGAGCGTCAGACCCCCACCGGGCAACCGCAACCACCGCACCAGATCCCCCGTCCGATACATCCGCCGACCCGAACCCTCGAACGGATCCGCAACGAACCGCGCCGCCGTCAATCCCGCCCGGTTTCGATAACCACGCGCCAGAGCCGAACCCGCCAGATACAACTCCCCGACCACCCCCACCGGCACCGGCCGCAACCAACCGTCGAGCACACACTCCCCGACACCCCGAATCGGACCACCGATCGTCACCCCACCCGCAACCGTCATGCGCACACTGGCATTCGACTGGATCGTCGCCTCCGCCGGACCGTAGGTATTGAACATCCGCCGACCGGCCGCCCACCGCGCCACCAACTCCGGCGGACACCGCTCACCACCGACCACAACGGTCCCGAGATCGTCGAGCCCCACCGGATCCACCGTCCCCAACAGCGTCGGCGTCAACGCAGCATGAGTCACCCTCTCCCGCCGCAGAATCCCCGCCAAATCGGCACCGCCGACCACCGCCGGCGACACCACCACCAGCCGCCCACCGAACCCGAACGCCCACAACTGCTCGAGCACCGCCGCGTCGAAACTCGGCGACGCAACATGCAACACCCGCGCATCCGGACCCAACCCGAACCGAACCCCCTGCTCCGCCAACAGATTCGCCAACCCCCGATGCGTCACCACCACACCCTTCGGCACCCCCGTCGACCCCGACGTATAAATCACATACGCCGCATGATCGATACCCAGGCACGCCGTCCGCTCCCCGTCGCTCACCGGCCCAGACGACAACCCCGCCAACTCCACCTCGACCACCGGATCATCGAGCACCACCCACCCCACCGACCCAGGCAACCGATCCCGCCACTCAGCCACCGTAACCCCCACCACCACAGCAGAATCCGACAACATGCGCCCAATCCGACCAGCCGGATACAACGGATCCACCGGCACGAAAGCCGCCCCCGACTTCGCCACCGCCCACACCGCCGACACCGACTCGAACGACCGCGCCACCGCCACCGCCACACACGACTCCGGACCCACACCCCGACCGATCAACAACCGCGCCAACCGACTCGACCGCTCATCCAACTCCCCATACGTCCACCCCCGCCCCCCACACACCACCGCAACCGCACCCGGATCCCGAACCACCGACGCCGACAACAACTCCACCAACACCCGCCCCGACACCCCCGACCCACCCGACACCGGCACCAACTCCCCACACTCAGCCCGGGAAAGCAGATCGAGCCGGGCCAGCGGCAGGTCAGGGTCGGCGACGACGGCATCGATCACGCGCAGGACCCGCTGCAGGATCGCCTCCATCGTGTCGCGGTCGAAGACTTCGGGCAGGTAGCTGATTCGCAGGTGCAGTCGCGTGTCGACGTGGGCAACGAGACCGATCGGATAGTGCGAGGCGTCGATCCCACTCACATCCACCACCCGCATTCCGGCTATGTCGGTCTCGGCGGTGAGCCCACCCCGATCGACCGGATAGGACTCGAACACGGTCATCGTGTCGAAAACTGCTCCAGGCCCGGCCGCCCGCTGGACGTCGGCCAGCCTCACGTGGTGGTGATCGAGTAGTCCGGCCTGCTCCGCCTGGATCCGGTCGAGTAGCTGTCCCAGACTGTCTGCGGTGTCGAGCCGGACCCGGACCGGCAGTGTGTTGACGAACAGCCCGATCATCGACTCGACGCCTGCAACCTGCGAAGGGCGCCCGGACACGGTCGCACCGAACGTCACATCGTCCCGGGATGTCCACGTGCCCAACACGATCGCCCACGCCGCCTGGACCACGGTGTTGAGGGTGATTCCGCGGGCGCGCGCGAGGGAGGTGAGCGCCGCAGTCTGTTCCTCGGTCAGCCCACCGAGCACCTCCCGCGATTCCGAATATCGACGGCCCGGGTCGGCCGGCGCCACCAGGGTCGGCTCGTCGGCGCCATCGAACGCGCGAGCCCAGGTCTCGAGTGACCTCGGCTCATCCTGCCCACCTACCCAGGTCAGGTAGTCCCGATAGGGATGGACACGAGGCAGCATCGCGCCGTCGCCGTCGGTGGCATAGAGCAGCAACAGTTCGCGCAACAGCAGCGGCGTCGACCAACCGTCAAGCAGCAGATGATGATTGGTCAGCACCAGTCGGTGACGCTCAGGTCCGGTGGTGACCAGCATCCAGCGCAGCAGTGGGGCCTGGGCCGGATCGAACCGCGTCGCCCGGTCGGCAGACATCAGTTGATCCCACGCACAATTCCGTTCATCGTCGTCCGAACCCGACAGGTCGCTCGCCGACCACGGGGCCACGACGTGGTCCTGAACCACCTGTACCGGGCCCCCGGCGACGCCGGGGACAAACGCGGTCCGCAGGTTCGGATGCCGTTCCAGCAGCACCTGTCCCACGCGCCGCAGACGCGCCGGGTCGACGTCCCCGCGCAGCTCGACGACCAACTGCACCACGTAGGCGTCCACCGACTCCTCGGACACCGACGTGTGGAACAGCAACCCCTCCTGCAGCGGCGAGAGCGGCCACACATCCGTCATGTTCGGATACCGGTCCTCGAGCCGTTCGATCTCCGCCTGCCCGAGCCCGACCAGGTCGAGATCGGACGGGGTCCGCCCGCCTGCCCCCGGCGTCGCGACATACGCGACCAGCGCGACCAGCGCATTGCGCCACATCCGGGCCGCCGCACCCACCTCACGGGCGGTGAGCACTCCGCCGGGGAAGGACCAGATCGCCCGCAACCTCGGTCGGCCTCCGTCGTCGAAGGTGAAAGCGTTGATGTCGAGCACCGCCGGCACCGGCATGTCTGGATTCTGCGCACCGGTGAGATCGCTGGCGTCGTCGACCGGGAGCCAGCCTGCCCCACGCCCGCCGTCGGGGATCCCGCCGGCGACGCGGCCGAGGTAGTTGAACGCGATTTGCGGCGCAGGCTGGTCCCGCAGCACCGATCCGGTGTCCTCGTTGAGATAGCGCAGCAGTCCGTAGCCGATCCCGTGGTCCGGGACCGCGAGGAGTTGCTCCTTGACGGACTTGACCACCGCCCCCGCGGCCGGCCCACCGGCGCACGCATCGTCGAGATCGATTCCGGAAAGATCCAGACGCAGAGGAAAACTCGTGGTGAACCACCCGACCGTGCGAGTCAGGTCCGAACCAGCGACCACACTCTCTTCGCGCCCGTGCCCCTCGAGCCGGATCACCGCGTCATCGAGAAGGGACCCGTCAACACCATCTCCACGCTCGCGCCGCCACTTCGTCACCGCCACCGCCAACGCGGCCAGCAACCCATCGCCCACCCCGCCGTGGAACGCCCCCGGGACTGTGGTCAACAGGGCCTCGGTTACCTCCGGCGGTATGTCGACCTCCACGCTCCGGGTAGTGGCGACCAGGTCGATCGTGAGGTCGAGGAGTCGGGACCCGATCACCGGATCGTCCACCGCAGCCAGCGCCCGCCACATCTCGAGTTCCGCAACCCGCTCCGGCCGGTGCGCCGCCTCGGCCAGCCCGTGCGCCCACCTGCGCATCGACGTCCCCACCGGGGCCAGATCGGGCGCTTCACCCGCCTCGATCCGCGACCACGCTGCCGCCAGGTCCGGCACCAGCACCCGCCAGGACACCCCGTCGACCGCCGAATGATGGACCACCACCAGGACCCGACCCCGTTCCGCCTCGTCCTCGGGATCGAACCAGACCACCTGCACCACGATCCCGGCCGCCGGGTCGAGCCGATCCGCCGCGGTGTTCAACTCCGCCGCCGCCAGCTCGTGGAACTCGACCGTTCCCGGCGACATGTCGAGGGGCACCCGACGAATCAGCCCGTCGGCGAGGATCGTACTGCGCGGCAACACTTCCCACGCCCACACTCCATCGGCATCCTGGCGCAACCGTGCGCGCAACATGTCATGGTGATCGAGCACCGCCTGCACTGTGCTCATCAGGCCGTCGGCTCCGATGCCTTCCGGCAGATTCAGCATCACGGCCTGGGAGAAACGACCGAACCCGGACTCTCCGCGTTCGAGCAACCACCTCAGTACCGGCGTCAACGGGATCTCCCCTACCCCGCCACCGGCAAGCTCCTCCAGCAACTGCGTCGAACCACTGTCGCCGCGGACGGCAACCTCCGACAGCCTTGACACCGACCTGCACTCGAACACGTCCCGAGGCGAGAACACCACACCCGCAGCCTTCGCCCGCGCCGCCAACTGGATCGACATGATGCTGTCGCCACCGAGCGCGAAGAACGAATCCTCCACGCCCACCACATCGACGCCGAGCACCTCCCCGAACAGCCCGGTGAGTACCTTCTCGATCTCGGTGTCCGGCGCCCGGTACTCCGCTCGGCCCGCAGCAAAATCCGGCGCCGGCAACGCCGCACGATCAAGCTTGCCATTCGGCGTCAGCGGCACAGCCTCGACCACCACCACCGCCGCCGGAACCATGTGCGGAGCCAACCGCTCCCCCGCAAACGCAAGAACCTCACGCACATCCAGATCCACACCCACCCCGGGCACCACATACCCGACCAACCGATCACCGGCACCATCGTCCGCACGCACCACCGCCACCGCACGCGCCACCCCCACACACGCCGACAGAACCGACTCGACCTCACCCAACTCCACCCGGAAACCACGAACCTTCACCTGCAGATCCGCGCGACCGACGTAATCGAGCGTCAGACCCCCACCGGGCAACCGCAACCACCGCACCAGATCCCCCGTCCGATACATCCGCCGACCCGAACCCTCGAACGGATCCGCAACGAACCGCGCCGCCGTCAATCCCGCCCGGTTTCGATAACCACGCGCCAGAGCCGAACCCGCCAGATACAACTCCCCGACCACCCCCACCGGCACCGGCCGCAACCAACCGTCGAGCACACACTCCCCGACACCCCGAATCGGACCACCGATCGTCACCCCACCCGCAACCGTCATGCGCACACTGGCATTCGACTGGATCGTCGCCTCCGCCGGACCGTAGGTATTGAACATCCGCCGACCGGCCGCCCACCGCGCCACCAACTCCGGCGGACACCGCTCACCACCGACCACAACGGTCCCGAGATCGTCGAGCCCCACCGGATCCACCGTCCCCAACAGCGTCGGCGTCAACGCAGCATGAGTCACCCTCTCCCGCCGCAGAATCCCCGCCAAATCGGCACCGCCGACCACCGCCGGCGACACCACCACCAGCCGCCCACCGAACCCGAACGCCCACAACTGCTCGAGCACCGCCGCGTCGAAACTCGGCGACGCAACATGCAACACCCGCGCATCCGGACCCAACCCGAACCGAACCCCCTGCTCCGCCAACAGATTCGCCAACCCCCGATGCGTCACCACCACACCCTTCGGCACCCCCGTCGACCCCGACGTATAAATCACATACGCCGCATGATCGATACCCAGGCACGCCGTCCGCTCCCCGTCGCTCACCGGCCCAGACGACAACCCCGCCAACTCCACCTCGACCACCGGATCATCGAGCACCACCCACCCCACCGACCCAGGCAACCGATCCCGCCACTCAGCCACCGTAACCCCCACCACCACAGCAGAATCCGACAACATGCGCCCAATCCGACCAGCCGGATACAACGGATCCACCGGCACGAAAGCCGCCCCCGACTTCGCCACCGCCCACACCGCCGACACCGACTCGAACGACCGCGCCACCGCCACCGCCACACACGACTCCGGACCCACACCCCGACCGATCAACAACCGCGCCAACCGACTCGACCGCTCATCCAACTCCCCATACGTCCACCCCCGCCCCCCACACACCACCGCAACCGCACCCGGATCCCGAACCACCGACGCCGACAACAACTCCACCAACACCCGCCCCGACACCCCCGACCCACCCGACACCGGCACCAACTCCCCACACTCAGCCCGGGAAAGCAGATCGA
>NZ_QQAT01000006.1:0-66570 GCF_003350365.1 Rhodococcus sp. AG1013 | reverse complement strand
CGCCGACAACAACTCCACCAACACCCGCCCCGACACCCCCGACCCACCCGACACCGGCACCAACTCCCCACACTCAGCCCGGGAAAGCAGATCGATGTCCGCGACCCGAACCGAGGGCGAGGAAACGACTTCCTCGGCAATGCGGACGAATCGGTCCGCAAGGCGCTGCACGGTGTCCGCGTCGAAGATGTCGGCAGCGAGGCCGAAGGAAGCCGACATCCCGAGGGGAGCGCCGGCGCCGGTGTCGAACTTCTCGGCGAGGCTCAGATACAGGTCGTAACGGGCGACATCGAGATCGACGTCGACAGGCTCGACCGTCAGCCCCGGCAAGTCCAGGCGTGGCGACTCGGCGTTCCGAAACTCCAACATCACTTGGAAGAGCGGGGAGTACGCCGTCGACCGCACCGGATCGATGGCCTCCACGACCTGCTCGAACGGCATCTGCGCGTGGGCGAAGGCGCCGAGATCGCGCTCCCTCACCCGATCGAGCAGGTCGGCGAACGTGGACTCGGGCTCCACCGGCGTCCGCAGCACGACGGTGTTGACGAACATGCCCACCACGTCGTCGAGTGCAGCCTCGCCTCGCCCCGCTGTCGGCGTACCCACCGCAATGTCCGTGCTCCCACTCACCCTGCTCAACAGCACGGCCAGCGTCGCGTGCATGACCATGAAGACTGTCGAATGATGTTCGTGAGCAAGGGATTGCAATCGCTCGTGCAGATCCGAACCGATCTCGAAATGAACCTCCTTCCCTTGCATCGATCGCTGCGCCGGTCGTGGTCGGTCCGTCGGCAGTTCGACTGTCGCAGGCATCCCTGACAACGCCCACCGCCAGTACGCCAACTCGCGTGCGATCGGCGAATCGGGCTCGGACTCGCTGCCGAGCATGCGGCGCTGCCACAGGGTGTAGTCGGCGTAGTGCACTGCCGGTGGCGCCCAGTCGGGTGCCCGCCCGTGCAGGCGGGCGGTGTATGCGACCGTCAGGTCCCGGGCGAGCGGCGCCATCGACGCACCGTCCGCCGCGATGTGGTGCACCACGATCATCAGCACGTGCTGCTGCGGACCGTTCCGGAACAGTGCCGTTCGGATGGGCGTCTCGTCGGTGACGTCGAATCCGGCGGCGGCACCCCGCACGAGGTGCGCCCGCAGGTCTGCCGCGCCGGACACGGACATCGGCGTGAGGTCGGGATGCACCTGTCCCGTCGGGACCACCACCTGGCGGGGACCGTCCGTGGAGTCGGGGTAGACGGTCCGGAGCGTGGCATGCCGATCCACGATGTCAGCAAGCGCCAACCGCAGGGCATCGGTGTCCAGATCGCCCGAGAATCGGAGCGCGATGGGAATGTTGTAGGCAGGCGACGACGTATCCAGTTGGTTGACGACCCACATTCGGTGCTGTGCCAGGGAGGTCGGAACACTGTCGGGCCGAGTGCCCGTGGTCAGTGCCGGTCGGGCCGACGATCGATCGTCGATACCGTCGATCCCGTCGATCCGGGCCGCGAGCGCGGCAATGGTGGGCGCCTCGAACAGGTCGCGGATATCGATGTTCCGATCCAGCGCCGAGTTGATCCGCGTGACCACCTTGGTCGCGACGAGGGAGTTTCCGCCGAGATCGAAGAAGTTTGCATCGACACCGAGGTGGTCGACCGCGAGGAGCTCGGCGAAGACGACTGCGGTTGCCTCCTCGGTCGGCGTGCGTGGCGGCCGGGACTCGGTGGGCCTCGTCCCGAAGTCCGGTGCGGGTAGTGCGGTGCGATCGAGCTTGCCGACCGGGGTCAGCGGAATCTCGTCGATCATTGTGATCGCCGCGGGCACCATGTAGTCCGGTACCACCACACGAACCTGGGCCTTCAGGTCGGCGGGGTCGGGGACGTGCTCGGCGGCGGGAAGCACGTAGGACACCAGGACCGGGTCGCCGGTCGGGCCGGCACGACTGAGTGTCGCCGCGAATCTCACATGGGGGTGAGCCGTCAGCGCCGCATCCACCTCGCCGGGCTCGATCCTGAAGCCACGAATCTTGACCTGGGAGTCGGTCCGGCCCAGGTACTCGAGCGTCAGGTCCCCCTCCCGATCGCGCAGCCACCTCACCACATCCCCGGTGCGGTAGAGGCGTTGTCCCCGTGCACCGAACGGATCGGCGACGAATCGAGCGGCCGACTGACCGGCCTGATTCCGATACCCACGTGCCAGGCCCGGACCGGCCAGGTACAGCTCCCCCGCCACACCGACCGGCACCGGCCGCAGCCGCCCGTCGAGCACCAACTCCTCGAAACCCCGGATCGGGCCGCCGAGTGTCACCGGCTCCCCCGCCGACCCGATCACTCCGAGATTCGCCATGATTGTCGACTCCGTCGGGCCGTAGGCGTCGAACATCGCGCGCCCCGGCGCCCACCGCGCTACCAACTCCGGGGAACACGCCTCACCCCCCACCACGAGACACCGCAAGCAGCCGTGACCCGTGGGATCGACCGACGACAACGCCGACGGTGTCAGGATCGCATGGGTCACGCGGCAACGATCGAGCAGCGCCGCCAGGTCGTCGCCGCCGTACACCGTCGGTGGTGCGATCGTCAGGCACCCGCCCGCCGCGAACGCCCACACCAGCTCGAACACCGACGCGTCGAAACTCGGGGATGCGAAGTGCAGGACCCGCGCACCGGGCCCCGTCGCGAAACGGTCGCGTTGTTCGGCCGCCAGGTCCGCCAAACCCCGATGCGGCACCACCACGCCCTTCGGGACCCCCGTCGACCCGGATGTGTAGATCACGTATGCCGGATGGTCGGGTGTCAGTGCCGAGACCCGTTCGCCGTCGGTCACCGCCGTCGAGGGAGTCCCCGCCACCTCCGCCTCGACCGCTTCGTCGTCGAGCACCAGCCACGGCACGGTCGGTGGCAGGTCTCTCGACACGTCCTCCGTCGTCAGCCCCAGGATGGCGCCCGAATCGGTGAGCATGTACTCGAGCCGAGCCGACGGATACCCAGGATCCAGCGGAACGAAGGCCGCACCGGTCTTTGTGACGGCCCACACCGCCAGGACCGACTCGAGCGACCGCGGCAGTCCCACCGCCACGACTTTCTCCGGCCCCACGTCATGACCGATCAGCCAGCGCGCCAGACGGTTCGACCGGCTGTCGAGCTCGCCGTACGTCCAGCTCCGGTCGCCGTACACAACCGCGACCGCATTCGGGTCCGCGCCCACCGATGCCGCGAACAGCCCCGGCAAAGTCAACGCGGGCAACGCCGCTGCCCCGGACACCGGCATCAACTGCTCACGCTCCTCGGGGGCAAGCACATCGACGTCGCCGACCGGAGCCGACGAATCTGCCGCCGCATACTCGAGAATCCGCACCAGCCGATCCGCGAATGCCTGCGTTGTCGCCGAGTCGAACAGATCGGTGGCAAACACGAGGTCGACCGACAGTCCCGACGGTCGACCGGAGTCGGTGAAGCTCTCACCTACGGTCATCTGCAGATCGCAGCGTTCGAGACAACAGTTCTCGGGTGCCGTGACGGACACGTCGGCGACCGCGGTCGGCTCGGCACGAGTGGGGCCGAGGACAACCTGGACGAGCGGCGGGCAGGGCGTCGTGCGGTCCGGGGCGAGCGCCTCGACCAACCGGTCGAACGACACCCTCGTATGCGCGAATGCGCCGAGTTGACAATGCTTCACCCGCTCCAACAGGTCCGCAAACGAGAGTCCCGGATCCACGTGGGTCCGCAACACCACGGCATCGACCAACGCGTCCGCCCCGTCGTCGAGCGCGGCGTCGGCCCGTCGGGCAATCGGCGCACCCACCGCGATGTCGTCGGAGCCGCTCACCCGGGCCAGCAGTGCGGCCAGCCCCGCATGCATCGTCATGAACATCGTCGAGTCGTACTCGCGAGCGCACTGCTGCAGCTTGCGATGCAGCTCCGCGCCGAGCGTGAACTGCAGGCTTCCGGAGTCCAGGGACCGCTGTTTCGGTCGCCGCCGATCTGTCGGCAGCCCGAGCAGTACCGGCAACCCCGCCAGCGTCCGTCGCCAATAGTCCAGGTCCCGGGCCGCCTCCAGTCGGCGCTCGGCTTCCCTGGCACTGTCAGGGTGGATCGTCGCTATCAGCGACTCCGGACCGGCCGCGACGAAGCCCTCGACCACGCCGACGAACCGCTCGTGATGGAGCCTCAGCTCGTCGATGCGGTATCGCAGCGGATTTCCGCGGAACTCGACGAACGTCTTTGCGGGTGTGCCGCTTTGGTAGACATTGATCAGCAGGTCCGCGATCGGACCGGAGGTGAGCACATGAAATTCACCCGTCACCGAACCGAAATCGAGCTCCTGACGGAAGAGCATCACGTTGACCATCGGCGCGGCGGTCCGGTGGGCCTCGGCACCGACGCTCACCTCTCGCGCAATCTCGGCGAGGTTGCCGCGCTGGTGTCGCAACGCGCCCATCAGTTCCAGACTCACCCGCTCGACCAGATCGCCCACGGTGTCGCCGGGACCGACCCGAATCCGGAGCGGAACGACGTTGACGAACATCCCACCCGAACTGCGTACCACCGCAGTGGTCCGCCCGGAGACCGGGACATCCACGCGAACCTCCTCCCGGCCCGTCATCCGTGAGAGGTAGCAGGCGAACGCCGCGATGATCACCGCAGCGGACGTTCTGCTCGCCCGACCCTCGGAGTCCTCGAGCCGGGTGGCCGTGTCCTCGTCGAGTGATGTGGCCACCAGCATGTCGCGGGCCACCGCAGTGCCGTCTCGGTCGGCCAGACTCACGGGTTCCGCCAGCCCCTGGAACCGCTCGATCCAGTACGCACGGTCCGCCTCGAACCGACTCGAGGCACGGTACCGACAGTCGAGTTCGTACAACGTTCGCAGATCGGCAGCCCTGCTGGGTTCCGGGTCCCGGCCCGACGCCGCAGCCGAGTACAGAGCCGCGATGCGGTTGACCAACGTCATCGCGGCATACCCATCCAACGCGACATGGTGAGCACGGCTGTACCACAGGTACTGCGAATCGCCGACCTGCAATATCGTCGACACCCCCAGGGGGTCGTGCATCGGGTCCACCGGACTCGACCGGTCCTCGCGCATCCACCCATCCGCGGCCGCCACCGGATCACTCTCTCCACGAAAATCAATGAACCCCAACGAGTTATCCAAGGACGGATCAACAACTTGCCTGGGCTCCCCGTCGACCTCGATCAGCCGGAGGAAGGCGCCCTGAGTCTCACGTCCCGCGGTCACGGCCGCCCATCGGAACAGGTCGAGATCGAGATCGCCGTGGAACTCCACGTACTGAGCGATGCAGTACGGAAGGTGTGGGGCCAGTCGCTGCGCGAGCCAGACCTCGTACTGCGCCGACGACAGCGGAAAGGGTTTCAGAGCAGCAACTTCCATGGAAGATGTCCCGAATCCGGTTGACGTCGACTCCGCCTGTTCGTCCATCAGAGTGCAATCTGGTCGTGTCGTCGCGACCTGGCTGTCGCGGGTGGAATAACCGGCCCGTGAACAAGCGGGCGCAGTGGCGCGTCACGCACCACGTCCCGAGGGACGAACCGCCGACGCGCGGTGACGCCGACCTGCTCGGCGAGTGCCCGATATCGGAGCTGCGGTGGAGTCTTCTCGCTCGAACGTGCCGACCGTGCCACCGGGTCCGGGGTGGCGAAATGACGCCTGTGACGTCTCGGGCCACTTGGTGGCCGCTCACCCATCCTGCCAGAGCCACTCGACACGCGCCAACCGCTCGAAGTGCTCCGTGCCGACAACGCCAGACGTGGCTAGCCTGGAACCGACTGCGGCGACGAGCGGCCAGAAAGACCGGAAACTCATGAGTGAACAACGACTGGTCCATGTGTTCGAGGAACTGGCGGACGCCCTCGTACCCGGCTTCGACACCACCGACTTTCTCCACACTCTGACCGACCGAACCGTGGCACTGGTCGCGATCGACGCTGCCGGCATCCTGCTGACCGATGAACGCGGGCACCTCGCTTCGGTGGCGTCCACCACCGAGCCGGCGCACACCCTCGAACAGTTGGAGGTGGCGGACGCACGTGGCCCCTGCTACGACTGCTTCACCACGGGGCGCCCCCTCGTCAACCTCGGCCGCGACGCGACCTCGGCGCGCTGGCCACGGTTTCAGCACCTGTCCGGAGAGGTCGGCTTCGGGGCCGTCCATGCCGTTCCGTTGCAGCTGGGAAACCAGGTGATCGGGTCGCTCAACATGTTCTGTGTCGCCACCGGCAGCCTCCCAGCGGAGGACGTCGACACGAGCCGGGCGCTGGCGCGGATCGCCACCATCGGGCTGCTGCACAATCGCACCGCGCGCAACGCGCAGGAAGAGGCCGCACAACTGCGGCAGGCGCTGACCAGCCGAATCATTATCGAGCAAGCCAAGGGGATGCTCGCCGAAGGTGCCGGATGCACCCCGGCGGTGGCATTCGACGCGCTCCGCCGTTACGCCCGCACCCATGGCAGACCGCTCCACGACATTGCCGCTGAAGTCGTCGACGGCACCCTGACTCCGCCGACTTCCGGCTGATCCGCGCGGCGCGGTGCAGACGTCCCGACCGCTACCGGGCCATCGATGCGGAAGCGAAGGCGAGCACCTGCGGCCAGGAGATGCCCCACGCGACCTTGTTCACCGGATCGTCTTGGCGCGCACGGGCACTGAAGCCGTGCGCGGCACCCG
Source organism: Rhodococcus sp. AG1013 (assembly GCF_003350365.1). Classification (NCBI taxonomy): domain Bacteria; kingdom Bacillati; phylum Actinomycetota; class Actinomycetes; order Mycobacteriales; family Nocardiaceae; genus Rhodococcus; species Rhodococcus sp. AG1013. Next base: position 59,894 of record NZ_QQAT01000006.1, on the reverse strand, counting down.
GATACGCGTGCACGATCGTCGCGCCGCTGTCGCGGGACTGCAGCGCCGACTGCAAGGCCCCGAAAGTTCCGGTCGACAGGATCGTGTCGGCGCCGGCGTGCAGCACCATGACCGGTGCGGCGATCGCCGGAGCCAGCGCCACTGTGTCGAGCGCGTGGTTCGCCGCGGCCGGATCCCAGATCGACGGATGGTAGGCAACGACATTCGCGAGTTCACGGTCACGCGCGCCGAGCAGCAGCGAGAACCGGCCGCCCAGACACCAGCCGATGACTCCGACGCGCCGTGCGCCCAGCTCACCTCGGGCGTAGTCGAGCAGAGCGCCCATCTCCGACAGGCATTCCTCGTCGTCGAGCTGCCCCATGAGCTCGAAGAGGCGCTCCTTCGGGGTGTCGTCCAGGCTCGGTCCGTGCCAGGGATCCCACACCAGTGCGGTGATCCCCGCCGCGGCGATGTCGGCGGCGTAGTCGCGCACCTGCGCATCGACGCCGTTGATCATCGGCAGCAGCAGCATGACGGTATCGCTGCCGCCGTCGGGCTGCGCGAGGTGCGCGGTGAGGTCACCGACCGTGACGGTCCGTGACCTCACCGTGGAACCCGTTGTCACAGAATGGCGCCCGGCGCGTAGCGCGCAGCATCCGGGTTGGCGTCGACCAGCTTCTGCACCTCGGCGACCACGGAGTCGACCTGCGCGCCGGCGGCACCGATGAACGCGGACTTGTCGGCGAGGGCCTCGTCGAGCGCGGCGCGGTCGAGCGGCAGCCGGTCGTCGGCGGCCAGACGATCCAGCAGATCCGGCTCCTTGCCCTGCTCGCGCATCGCGAGCGCGACGGCGACGGCGTGCTCCTTGATGACCTCGTGCGCGGTCTCGCGTCCGACACCGGCGCGGACCGCGGCCATGAGGACCTTGGTGGTCGCCAGGAACGGCAGGTAGCGGGTGAGCTCCTTCTCGATGACGGCCGGGTACGCACCGAACTCGGCGAGCACCGTCAGGAAGGTCTCCATCTGGCCGTCGATCGCGAAGAACGCGTCCGGCAGCGCGACACGGCGGACGACGGAGCAGAACACGTCGCCCTCGTTCCACTGCGCACCCGCCAGCTCGGACGCCATCGACGCGTAGCCGCGCAGGACCACCTGCAGGCCGTTGACCCGCTCGCACGAGCGGGTGTTCATCTTGTGCGGCATCGCGGACGAGCCCACCTGGCCGGGCTGGAAGCCCTCGGTGACCAGCTCGTGGCCGGCCATCAGGCGAATGGTGTGCGCGAACGACGACGACGCGGCACCCACCTGGACCAGCGCGGACAGCACGTCGTGGTCCAGCGAGCGCGGGTACACCTGGCCGACGCTGGTGAACACGTGCGCGAAGCCGAGGTGCTCGGCGACCTTCTTCTCGAGCTGCTCGAGCTTGGCGGCGTCGCCGTCGAGCAGGTCCAGCATGTCCTGCGCGGTGCCCATCGGGCCCTTGATGCCGCGCAGCGGGTAGCGGTCGATGAGCTCACGCAGCCGGGTGAGACCCACCAGCAGCTCGTCGGCGGCCGATGCGAAACGCTTGCCCAGCGTGGTGGCCTGCGCGGCGACGTTGTGGGAGCGTCCGGCCATCACGAAACCGGTGTACTCGGCGGCCCGCTCGCCCAGGCGGGCGGCGATCGCGACACCGTGGTTGTACACGTGCTCGAGCGAGCGGAGCACCTGCAGCTGCTCGACGTTCTCGGTGAGGTCGCGGCTGGTCATGCCCTTGTGCACGTGCTCGTGGCCGGCGAGGGCGTTGAACTCCTCGATGCGGGCCTTCACATCGTGGCGGGTGACGCGCTCACGGTCGGCGATGGAGTCCAGGTCGACGCTCTCGAGCACCCGCTCGTAGTCGGCGAGCGCCTCGGCGGGAACGTCGATCCCCAGCTCGGCCTGCGCCCGCAGCACCGCCAACCACAGCTGACGCTCGAGCACGATCTTGTACTCCGGCGACCACAGCGCCTTCAGCTCGGGGCTGGCGTAACGGTTGGCAAGGACATTCGGGATGCGGCTCACGAGATCCCAGTTTACGGCGAGACCCCAAGCCCCTCGTCAGTGCGTGCTCGGAGGAGCGAACTCGTCGATCAGGTCGAGCAGCATCGCGCGCGCCATCCCCCGCGGATCGGGGTCCACCTCGCTGAGCGCGCCCACGACCACCCCGTCCACCACAGCGACCAGGCGACGCAGCTGCGGCTCGCGCACGACGCGGCCGGACCGGCGCAGCACCTCGGCGAGCAGGTCGTCGGTTTGCGCCCGCAGCCGCAGCTGCACGTCCCGCAGCTCGGGATGTCGCGCCGACGCCACGAACCGCTCGTACCGTGCGATCAGCCGTTCCCGAGCACCGTCGCCGACCTCGTCGGGACCGATCAGTAGGTCGACGATCAGATCGACCGTCGCCTCGACGCCGCGCCGCCGCTGCGTGACGTCGTCGATGCGTTCGCGCATCGCGTCCAGTTCCCGGTTGCCGTTGTGTTCGACGGCGAGGGCCACCAGCTCGTCGAGCGAGCCGAAGTAGTAGGTCGTGGACGCGAGCGGCAGACCCGCACGGGAGGCCACCGCACGGTGCCGGACCGCGTCGAAGCCGCCCTCGAGGAGCAGGTCGGCCGCGGCGGTGACGAGCGCCTGACGGCGCCTCTCACCCTTCGGGGTCGCCGCGGACGTCATCCCTCCATCGTGCCAGCCACGGCGACACGCCCGAGTGAATTCGACCAAACAGCGCAGGCAGTGACCCTTCTCGACCTTTCTCGACCTTTCTCGCCCTGCCTCGGTCCTACTTCGGCGCGGGCAGCCACCGCTCGAGCCGGGCCAGCGCGTCCCGGATCTCCGCGGTGGAACCCGCGAACGACAACCGCACCGTGTGGTCGCCGTGCACGGTGTCGAAGTCGATGCCCGGCGCCAGCGCGAGACCCGTGTCTGCCAGCAGCCGCGCGCACCACGACGTCGAGTCGTCGGTGAGGTGCGCGATGTCCGCGTACACGTAGAACGCACCATCGGCGGGCGCCAGCTCGGTGAGCCCCAGCTCGGGTAGCCCGGTCAGCAGCAGCTCCCGGTTCACCGCATACCGCTGCACGTGACCGTCGAGCTCGGCACGCGCCTCGTCGGTGAACGCCGCGACGGCCGCGTACTGCGAGATCGCCGGCGGGCACACCGTCATGTTCGACGCGAGCCGCTGCAGTGGACGGCGCAGGCTCTCGGGCACCAGCATCCAACCCAGACGCCAGCCCGTCATCGAGAAATACTTCGACACCGACCCGATCACCACGGCCTGCCGCGACGTCTCCCACGCCGATGCCGTGACCTGCGCTCCGAACCCAATCCCGTGATAGATCTCGTCGGAGATCAGCAGCGTGTCGTGCTCCTCGCACCAGCGGGCCAGCGCGGCCAACTCGGCAGGGTCGATGACGGTGCCGGTGGGGTTCGCGGGGCTCGCGACGATCAGCCCGGCGGGCGGGGTGTCCATCTGCTCGAGCATCGCGACGGTCGGCTGGAACCGGGTCTCGGGTCCGCAGTCGATCTCGATCACGTTGCAGCCCAACGCTGTCAGCGTGTTGCGGTACGCGGGGTAGCCGGGCCGGGCGACGACGACGGTGTCACCGGCGTCGAACGCCGCGAGGAACAGCAGCGTGAACGCACCCGACGAACCGGTGGTGACCACGACGTCGTCGGCGTCGACGGAGATCCCGGACCGGCTGCTGTGGTATCCCGCGATGGCCTCGCGCAGCGGCTCGATGCCGAACGTCTCGGTGTACCCGAGCAGGTGGTTGTCCAGCGATTCCCGCGCGGCGCGCAGTACCGGCTGCGGGGCCGGCGTCGACGGCTGACCGGCCGCGAGCGTGAGCACATCGCCGTGCGTGCGCTGCCGCTCGGTGGCGGCCTTCCACACGTCCATGACGTGGAAGGCGGGGATGGACGATCGCTGGGATTCGGTACGCACATCTTCGACGCTAGCAACGGCCCGAACTTGTGCAACGAGGTACCGGAATTCAACGTCGCGAGGTCAGTCGTCGAGCAGGACGCGGCGGCTCGCGGCGATCGGACTCTGCGCGGTGAGGCCGCCGGGGTTCCCCGTACATCTTCCGACACCGGGGCTGCTGATCGGATGGATGAACAGGCCCCGCCGCGCACCGGAGGCGGCCCCGCTGCCGCGCCGGAAACAGTCGTGCCGCGCCCCCGATCGGGGGCGCGGCACGACAAGGAAGAGAGCGGCAGGCCTGACGATCGGCCGTACGGCCGTACGGCCGATCGTCAGATCGAGATGCGACCCTCGACGGCGGCGAGGCCGATGTCGGTGCGGAAGTGGCCGCCGGGCAGCTTGACCTCGGACAGGCGTGCGTACGCATCCTCCCGGGCCTCGGTCAGATCGGCGCCGACGCCGACGACGCTCAGGACGCGCCCACCGGCGGAGACGATCGCGCCGTCCTCACGGGCGGCGGTACCGGCGTGCAGGACGCGCTCGGCGTCGGACCCGGTGATGACGTCACCGGTGCGCGGGGTGGCCGGGTAGTTCTCGGCGGCCAGGACGACGGTGACCGCGGAGCCGTCGCGCCACTGCAGCGGCGGGACCGACGCGAGGGTGCCGGTCGCGGCGGCGTTCAGCACCTCGCCGAGCGGCGACTCGAGCAGCGCCAGCACGGCCTGGGTCTCAGGGTCGCCGAAGCGGCAGTTGAACTCGACGACGGCCGGGCCGTTCTTGCCCATGGCCAGACCCGCGTACAGCAGGCCGGTGAACGGGCAACCACGCTTCGCCATCTCCACCGCGACCGGCTTGACGACGTCGTCGACGATCTGGGTGACGGCCTCGGCGGGCAGCCACGGCAGCGGCGTGTAGGCGCCCATGCCGCCGGTGTTGGGGCCGGTGTCGCCGTCGCCGACGCGCTTGTGGTCCTGCGCGGGCAGCAGCGGGACCACGGTCTCGCCGTCGACCAGGCAGAACAGGGACACCTCGGGGCCGTCGAGGAACGACTCGAGCAGCACGGGGTGCCCGATCTCGAGGCACTCGGCGGCGTGGTCGCGCGCCGCGCTGCGGTCGGTGGTGACGACGACGCCCTTGCCGGCGGCCAGTCCGTCGTCCTTGACGACCCAGTTGGGGCCGAAGCGATCGAGGGCGGCGTCGAGATCGGCCGGGGTGTCGACGACCTCGCTGTGCGCGGTGCGGACACCGGCGGCCGCCATGACGTCCTTGGCGAACGCCTTGGAGCCCTCGATGCGGGCGGCCTCGGCGGACGGGCCGAAGCACGCGATCCCCGCGGCGCGGACGGCGTCGGCGACACCGAGCACCAGCGGCACCTCGGGGCCGATGACGACCAGGTCGGCGGCCTGCGACTTCGCGAGCTCGACGACGGCGTCACCGGACGCGACGTCGACCGCATGCGTCTCGGCGATGCGGGCGATGCCGGCATTGCCGGGGGCACACATCAGCTTGTCGACGCCCGGGTCACGGGCGAGGGCCAACAGGAGGGCATGTTCACGGGCTCCGGAGCCGATCACGAGTACGCGCACGGGTCTCAGACTACGGGCCGGACGCCGACGCCTCGACCACCCCCACCCTCGTCAGCGGGGGCGCTTCGCCAGGAACGAGGGCCGCGGTGCCGAACCCGAGTAGGGCGCCTGCACGACGTTCTCGACGCTGTTGAACACGACGAACACGTTGGCCCGCGGCATCGGCGAGATGTTCCCACCGGACGCGTGCAGGGCGTTGCAGTCGAACATCGTCATCGAACCGGCGCCGCCGGTCAGCACCTCGATGCCGTGCCGCTGCCACATGTCGGTGATGACGCGCTCCGACGGCACCCCGATCCTGGGCGTCGTGGTCACGAGCGACTCGCGATAGAAGTCGTCCGGTGTGGCGCCCGAGCACTGCACGAAGGACCGCTGGGTGCCGGGCATGATCATCAGCGGGCCGTTGTACTCGGTGTTTCCGGTGAGCGCGATCGAGGCGCTCACCGCGCGCGGACGGGGCATGCCGTCCTCCGCGTGCCAGGTCTCGAAATCCGAGTGCCAGTAGAACGCGCCGCCCTGGAATCCCGGCTTGTAGTTGAGCCGGCTCTGGTGGACGTAGACGTCCGAGCCGAGAACGTCGCGCGCGATGTCGTACGCGCCGGACAACTCGACGACCCGACGAACGGCATCGCTGAGTTCGAGAATGTCGAAGATCGAGCGCACCGCATCGGAGCCGTCCTCGCGGACGATGCGTTCGTCATCCCGCAACGTCGAATCGTGCTGGATCCGCTCGATCTCCGCGAGGCAGGCCCCGACGTCCGCGTCGCCGATCACATTCTCGCGATGCAGATATCCGCGTCGGTCGAAATCCGCATACTCCGCGGTGGTGGGATCGCCCCAGAACACCGGATCCGGGCGGCCGATCACCCGCGGCTCACCCGAAACCCGGGTCGTGTACACGTCTTCCACCAAAGTCATATGGCAATCACCACCAAGCAGTTCGATTCTTCGTTCCGTACCGGCAGGCACACCGCCGCGCAGTGCGACTGCGCACCGGAAATCCTGGTGCGGCAGTCGCTTTCATCGATCGGACAATCCCGACCAGCCGATTACTGGCGGTAGGACTCGACCTCGTCGACCGGTCGCGGAGCGGCCCGCGCTGCATCCTCGCCGAATTCGACCTTGGCACGGCGCTGCCGGAGCAGGTCCCAGCACTGGTCGAGCCGCTGCTCGAGGAACGTCAGGCGGGCACTCTCCTCGTCCGAGAGCCCTTGCCTCTCGGCCCGTGAGCGCAATTCCCTTTCCTCACGGACGAGTTCGTCGATGCTCTCGATGATGTCGTGCTCGGACATGGTGTGCCTCCCACCTCATGGTAAACCGGATCGGCAGCGCTGTCCGGTTACCGCGTCAGGTCGTAGATCGTGATCCCGTCGACGGTGGTCGCGGTGAAGTTCGCCTGCACCCATTCGGAGATCTGCGACGCCGTGCCCACGCCGTCGCGACCGCCGCCCATACCGTCCCGTGGACAGGTCCACATCCATGTAGACGAGGACGCGGGCGTCGGAGCCGCTCCACACGGTGCGCAGCGCGCGACCGCGGCCCTTCTCGTCGAGGTGCACCACCCGGACGTCGCCGAACTCGTCGGCGAGTGTCCGCGCGATCTCCAGGGTCCGGTCGGTGCTGGCGTTGTCCGCGATCGTGATTCGCGCGGGGAAGGGCACCTCGGTGGACAGGTAGGCGCGCAGGCGCCGCACGCATCCCTCGAGTGACTGCTGCTCGTTGTACACCGGCACCACTACGTCGAGGGCCGGCGCAGTCGTCACCGCCTCGGGCCGCTGCACGTCAACCGAGGGCTGGGGTTCGGTCGTCGTGGAGCCCAGGTTGGCGCTTGCGCCTGCGGCCCGGCGGGAGCCCAGCTGTGAGGTACCTGCCAATCGGACCCCGGCAGCGACGGCGGGCGGTCGTGCCGGGGACGGCCGTCAGTGGTGCAGCAGGTCCCGCACGTGTCCGGTTTCGTTGACCGAGGCCACACGTCGATTGCCGTTGCGCGAAACGAGCACCCGCGTGATCGACGTGTAGTCCAGCGGAAAGGTCAACGGCCGAGGCAGCCCGAGAACCTGCTGCAGGAAGACGTTCGTCACGCCACCGTGCGCGACGACGGCCACGGTGTCCTCGTGCCGCGAGCCCGCCACCACCCGCTCGATCGCACCGACCACCCGGCCCCGGAAGGCGTCCTCGTCGACGAACTCGGGCAGCAGACCGCCGCGGATCCGCTCGAACACCTCCGGAGCCCTGTCCCGCGCCTCGTGGATCGGGATGTAGTGGTCCATCTGGGAGTCGTACTCGGCCAGTTCCTCGTCGACCTCGGGTGTCAGCCCCGTCGCCTCGACGATCGGCGCGGCAGTCTCCCGTGCCCGACGTTGCGGACTCGTGACGATCCGTGCGATGTCGTACTCGGCAAGTGCCTGCGGCAGGCGGCCCGCCTGCCGATGTCCGAGCTCGGCGAGCCCGGGATCAGCAGGCCCCTCCGCAACCGTGATGCGTTCCGGCAGAGCATGTCTCACGATGAGCAGCTGCATGTTTCACCCTTCCGGACGGTCGATGACAGTTTTGTCGCGAGCATCCGGAGCCTGCCGAGCACGCGCCGACGGCGCCATAAAGCGATCCTCTTCCATCCTCACCACCGAGCCGACCGATCGATCGCTCGGTGCACATAGTGACTCAGCGCGTGATGGGTGTCAACATTTCACGGAAGCCTGCGCGAAGCGGCCACGAACCTCCGGGGAACTCCGCCTACGGTGCGACGACGCCCGCGATCGGAATGCGGCCGGCCACCGCGACCCGGAAGTCGACCATGGCCCGCTGCAAGTGGTCGGGGCTGGTCACGACCACCGCGCCGACCGCCCCGCGCTGCTGCAGGATCACGTTGGTGTTGGCCGCGTTCTCGACGGTGGAGCGGGATGTGTTCTCCTCCGTGATCCGGAACGGCACGACCCCGTTCGCGACGAGCCACTGACGCATCGCCTGCGCCTCGGTGACACCCGACTGCGGCACGCCGCCGCTGACGATGATCGGCGCGAGCGGATACTGTTGCGCCAGTTGGAGGGCCGCCCGCAGACGGGATTCGAGCACCGGCCGAATAGTGCCGTCCGGGAACAGTCCGGCGCCGAGCACGACGATGTTCGTGGTGAACGGATTGATCGCCAGCATCACCGGGACCTGCGTGGTCAGCGTCTCGAGCCGGGTGCAGCTGACAATGAGGTCCCGGACCGGCGTCTGGCATCCGCCGACGACGGAGAGCGCACCGTTGACGAGCGTGGTGGGCGACACCGCATTGACGATGCCGAGCGAGGACTCGGCACCGGCCTGGCCGGGCAGCGCGAGTCCGGCGGCGGCCGCCGCGATGACGGCCGAAACGAGGATCCGGCGGGGGCGTAACGAACGGACGGACATGACGCTCCTTGGCGTAACGGTCCCCCGACCGAGATGTGAAAGACGGATTACAGTGTGACCCACGCAATGCGCTCGCACATCACGAACCGTGATTTTCCCCGGGTCGCCGGCGGGCACGCCCGGGTGCGCGGCCGCGATCGCGGTCCGAGTACCGGAGGCCACGGCCGGGACCTATCCTCGCCATATGCCTTCTGTGTTCAGCGCCATCATCGCCGGAGATCTGCCGGGTCGTTTCGTGTGGGAGGACGAGGACGTGGTCGCGTTCCTGACCATCGCGCCCGTCACCCAGGGCCACACCCTCGTCGTCCCCCGCAAGGAGGTCGACCAGTGGCAGGACGTCGACGACGAATTGTTCACCAAGTGCACCACCGTCTCCCGCACGATCGCGAAGGCGGTCCGCAAGGCGTTCGACGCGCCCCGCGCCGGCTTCCTGATCGCGGGCCTCGAGGTTCCGCACCTGCACATGCACGTCTTTCCCGCGTACACCATGGGGAACTTCGACATCAGTGGCGCCGACACCGACCCGTCGCCCGAGTCCATGGACGAGGCCGCCACCAAGATCAAGGCCGCGCTGCGCGACCTCGGCCACGCCGAGAACGTTCCGGCCTGACCGGTCAGCCTCTCGGCAGCCGCACCCGGAAGGTCGCACCCTTCCCGGGTGCGCTGTCGACGGTGACCGTGCCGTCGTGCGCGGCGACGATGGCCGCGACGATCGACAGCCCCAGTCCGCTTCCGCCGCTCGCCCGAGTCCGGGACTCGTCGGCGCGGTAGAACCGCTCGAACACCCGGGCCGCGTCCTCGTCACCGAGGCCGGGTCCGGTGTCGGACACCTCGAGGACCGCGTCGGTGCCATCGGTGCCGACGCGCACCGTCACCGACGCCGCGCCGGGGGTGTGCTCGAGCGCATTTCCCATCAGATTGCCGAGCACCTGCCGCAGTCGGGCGTCGTCGCCCATCACCTGGGCGGGTTCCGAACCGGGCAAGACCTCCAACGTGATCCGCCGCCCGGGCGCGAGCGCGCGCGCGTCGTGGACGGCGTCGGCCGCGACCGTCAGCAGGTCCACCGGATGCCGCTCGAACGGTCGCTGCGCATCCATCCGCGCCAGCATCAACAGATCCTCGACCAGCAGACCCATCCGGGTGGCCTGGCTCTCGATCCGGCTCAGAACCATCTCGGCATCCGTCGACGCGCCCTGACGGTACAACTCGGCGAAGCCCCGGATCGTGGCCAGCGGCGTGCGCAGTTCGTGGCTGGCGTCGGCGACGAACCTCCGCATCCGTTCCTCGGACCGACGCGCCGATTCCTCCGATGCCTCCGTCGCGGCGAACGCCGACTGGATCTGCGCGAGCATCCCGTTGAGCGCCGAAGACAGCCGACCCACCTCGGTGCTCTGGTCCCGCTCCGGCACCCGTCGGTGCAGATCGCCCGCGGCGATATCGGCCGCCGTCTCCTCCACCTCCTGCAGCGGTCGCAGGCTGCGACGCACCACGAAGTACCCCGCGAATCCGAGTACCGCCAGAACCACGATGCCGATTCCGAGTTGCAGCACCACCAACCGGTCCACGGTCTCGTCGATGTCGGTGAGCTTGATCGCCACCGTCGTCGTCCCGGAGGGGGTGGTGACCGTCATCTCCCGCCACCGGATGTCGCCACCACCGGCGGATCCGACGGTCACCGGTCCGGGGTCGGCGACGAGTTGTGGTGTCGCGTTGGTGCTCTCGTCGTTCACTTCGAGGTGGACCGTGCCGTCCGGGGCGGTGACGCGGACGTAGAACGGGCTGGGCGGCCGATTCGGTCCTGGCTCGGCGACTGGTGGACCGGGGCGCGAGTCCCGCGGCTTCGCCCACCCGTGCGCCGCGTCGAACAACTGCCGGTCCGTGCGGGCAATCAGCGAACTCTCCATCGCGGAGGTCACCGCGACACCGGAGGCGAGCAGCCCGGCCGCGGCCAACAGCAGCAGCGCCGCGACCAGGGTGATCCGCAGCGGTAACGCGCGCAGGCGCCTCATCCGTCCGCCTACCGAGGTTCGCGCATCACGTAGCCGACGCCGCGCAGGGTGTGGATCAGGCGCGGCTCGGTGGTGTCGACCTTGCGGCGCAGGTACGAGACGTAGGACTCCACCACGCCCACCTCGCCGCCGAAGTCGTAGTTCCAGACGTGGTCGAGGATCCGTGGCTTGCTCAGCACCGTGCCCGCATTGACCATGAAGTAGCGCAGCAGCGTGAACTCGGTGGGCGACAACGAGACCTGGTCGCCCGCCTTCCACACCTCGTGGGTGTCGTCGTCGAGTTCGATGTCCGCGAACCGGACCCGGGCGGGCTGCTTGTCCTGGTCGCCGTGACCGGAGCGCCGCAGGATCACCCGAAGCCGGGCCACGACCTCCTCCAGACTGAACGGCTTGGTGACGTAGTCGTCGGCGCCGATCGTCAATCCGGTGACCTTGTCCTCGACGGCGTCCCGGGCGGTCAGGAACAGCACCGGAGCATCGATGCCGTCCGCCCGCAGGCGGCGCAGCATCCCGAACCCGTCCATGCCGGGCATCATGACGTCGAGGATCAGCGCGTCGGGTCGGAAGATGCGCGCCTTGTCGAGGCCCTCGGCCCCGTTGGACGCGGTCTCCACCTCGAACCCCTGGAAGCGGAGGCTGACGGACAGCAGTTCGACGAGCGACGGCTCGTCGTCGACGATCAGCACCCGGACCTGCGGCATCTCACTCACAGCTCCAGACTCCCGTACATGTCTGGTCGCATGCTGGACGTTCCCTGGGATGTTCCTGTGAATGCCCGGCGAGCGCCTGAACGGGTGGTGAGAGCGGCCACCGAACTCGGAATCGGTGCGCGAATTCGGTACCTTGGTACCGGTCAAGACGACATCCGGACGAGCACACCGTACCCGGCCAGCGACAAGACGGTGTTTGGAGAGTTGAAACACCATGGCCTGGATCGTTCTCGTAATTTCCGGCGTTCTCGAAGCCGTGTGGGCGACCGCCCTCGGTAAGTCCGCAGGCTTCACCCGCCTCGCCCCCTCGATCGTGTTCGCCGTCGGCATCGCGCTCAGCATGGCCGGACTCGCCTACGCGATGCGCACCCTGCCCACCGGTACCGCGTATGCGGTCTGGGTGGGCATCGGCGCATCCCTGACTGTCGCCTACGCGATGCTCACCGGGGACGAGAGCGCCTCGTTCGTCAAGGTCCTGCTGATCCTCGGCATCGTCGGCTGCGTCGTCGGCCTGAAGGTCCTGCACTGACCGCCCGACGGACCCGCGCCCCGCGTACCGAACACCCCGTTTGACTGTGTGGCGGGGGTTACAGTAATCGGATGAACCTGGTGTCAGCGATCACGTTCCCGGTCCGTGCCGGCCTCGCCATCACGGACGCGGCGCTCGAGGTCGCCGAGACGGCGCTGGCCACGACCCGGCTGGCGCTGTCCAGCACCACCGTCACCAGCGTCAGCGCGGCAACACTCGCCAATCCTCGCGGACCGCTGCAGCTGGTGCAGCAGTTGGCGGCGTTGGCCTCCGACGACCGCCCGCTGGGCCAGGCACTGCGTCCCGGCGGTCCGCTCGATCGACTGTTGGCGCCGGGCGGGGTCGTCGACCGGCTCACGTCCGACGGCGGCACCCTCGAGCGGCTGTTCGAGCCCGGCGGAGCGCTCGATCGCGTGCTGGCACCGGGTGGTCCGCTCGACCGCGTGACGTCGGAGGACGGCCCGCTCGACCGCGTGCTGTCCGAGGACGGCCCGCTCGAACGCCTGCTCGCACCGGGCGGTCTGCTGGACCGGCTCACCGCCGAGGACGGCCCGCTCGAGCGACTCACCGCGCAGGACGGCGCGGTCGAACGGCTCACGAAGAAGGACGGGATCGTCGACCGCGCGCTGGCCGAGGACGGCATCCTCGAGACGCTGCTCGCGGAGGATGGCGCCTTCGAGCGACTCATCGCGGAGGGCGGTCCGCTCGACCAGATCGTCGCGCTGTCGGAGACACTCACGGCGCTGGCCCCGAACCTGCAGCGGATGAGCGCGAGCATCGATCTGCTCCAGGAGACCGTTGGGGTGCTCAGTGCCGCGGTCGGACCGCTCGGCGACCTCGCCGGACGCCTGCCCGGACGTTGGCTCAAGGGCGGCCGCGGACCCGACCTAACCCTCGGACCCGCCTGACAGGTGCGCGTCGAAGAACGCGAACACCCGACGCCACGCGTCCTCGGCCGTCTCGTGGTCGTACCCCATCCCGGCGATCCGCGCGAGCGTGTTCGCCCGACCCGAGACGATGCGGTTGGCGAAGCTGTGTCCCACCCCGGAATACGTTTCGACATCGTGCGCGACGCCCAAGCCGGTGAGGGCCGCGTCGAGTCTGCGTCCGGCACCGTGCAGGATCGGGTCCCGTGCGCCGTAGCTTCCGACGATCGGGCACGTCCCGCCGAGGGCCTCCTCGAGGTGCCGAGGTAGCGGCCCGTAGAACGGCGCGGAGGCAGCAAACCCCTTGGGCGCGAGCACGAGTGCGAACCCACCGCCCATGCAGAACCCGACCGCGCCGACCTGTCCCGTGCAGTCGGGTCGGGCGGCGAGCAGGTCCCGCGCGGCGAGCAGGTCGTCCACCGCGCGCCCCTGCCGCCGGATCAACTCGCGGAAGACCCGGGTGACACATCGGGCTCGACCCCCACGGGAATACAGGTCGGGGGCGAGCGCGAGGTATCCGCGCGCGGCGACACGGGCAGTGATCTCGCGGATGTCGCGGCCGACCCCGAGCGCGTCGTGGACGACCACCACGCCGGGCCACGGTCCGTCGTGCCCCGGAGTCTCGAGCACCGCGTCGATCGGACCGTCCGGTGTGGGCAGCGAAACCGTGGACATCCTCCGAGACTAGGGTCCTCGGTCCCGGATACACGGTGGATTCGTAACGATTCGACCGCCGCTGCCGCCCTTTCATTCCGGTTGCGTAACCACTTCGCCGAGGCCCTCCCGCGGGGTCGTTCCGTCGCTAGCCTGGCCTTGGCGCAGTTGCTCCACCTCGGATGCGGCGCCGCCGGTCATACCGGTGCGAAATGCACCGGACGGCAATGGAAGTACCTGGAAAGGCACGGAAGCAGTCGATGAACCACATCTCGAACTCTCGTCAGACCACCGCGAGCGGTATCAGCACCGGATCCATCAGCACCGAAGAGATCAAGTCACGCATCGCGGCAATGTTCGGAGACGCCCCCGCCGGCCATCAGGACAAGTAGTCCCGGCCCCTTCCCAATTCGATCACTCCCCCGTTTCGTCCCGCGCCGGACGCGCCCGGATGTGCGCGCGTTCGCCCTGGCGCCCGAAGAGCCCCAGGAACTCCACCGGGTTCGCGTCGGCGGCCCCGAACCAGTGCGGGACGCGCGTGTCGAACTCGGCCGCCTCGCCCGGGAGCATCACGATGTCCTGGTCGCCGAGCACCAGTCGCAGTTTCCCGTTGAGGACGTACAGCCACTCGTAGCCCTCGTGCACCCGCGGATCCGGAGCCTGCCGGCCGGTGACGCCCGGCATGACGTGCTTGTACGCCTGGATTCCGCCCGGTCGCCGGGTGAGCGGCACGATGGTCTTGTCCCCCCGGGTGACCGGACGCATGTGGATCCGCGGGTCACCGGTCGGTGGTGCGCCGACGAGCTCGTCGAGCGGCACCCCGTACGCCCTGGCCAGCGGCAACAGCAGTTCCAGGTTCGGCTTGCGCTGACCCGATTCGAGCCGCGACAGCGTGCTCACCGAGATCCCGGTGTCCGCGGACAGATCCGCCAGCGTCACCGCCCGCTGCTGCCGTAGATCCCGCAACCGCGGGCCCACCGCCCCGAGAATCCGGTCCATGTCCTCGACGTCGTCCATGCCCTCCAGACTGCCCGGAAGTTGCCGCTTCGGCAATAAAGCTTGCTCGATCCGGCCGAGGGTCGGCATGGTGGTGGCACCAAGGGAGGTATCGATGAGCGAACAGATGTCGGACGGATACGACGTAGTAGTGGTCGGGGGCGGCGCGGCCGGGCTCGAGGGGGCGTTGATGCTTGCTCGGTCCCGCCGGAGCGTGCTGGTGATCGACGCGGGCGATCCGCGCAACGCGCCGGCAGAGGGCGTCCACGGTTTCCTGACCCGGGACGGCGTCCCACCCGCCGAGCTGGTGAGGGTCGGCCGGGAAGAGGTCCGCGGCTACGGCGGGCACATCGTGGACGGCACCGTCGCGGACATCCGCCGCGACGGGTCCCGGTTCACCGTGGCGCTCGCCGACGGCCGGACCGTGCAGGCGCGACGCGTACTGGTGACGACCGGGCTGGTCGACGAGCTGCCGGACGTCCCGGGCCTGCGGGAACTGTGGGGGCACGACGTGCTGCACTGCCCGTACTGCCACGGGTGGGAGATCGCCGATCAGCCGGTGGGTGTGCTGGCGACCGGACCGATGTCCGTGCACCAGGCGCTGATGTTCCGGCAGTGGAGCGACGACGTCGTCCTGTTCCAGCACACCGGCCCCGAGCCGACGGCCGACGAGCACGAGCAGCTCGCGGCGCGCGGCATCAGCGTCGTGCCCGGACACGTGCAGTCGCTGGTGACCGACGACGGACGCCTCACCGGGGTCCGTCTCGACGACGGCACCGTCGTCGACCGTCGGGCGCTGGTCGTGGCGCCGCGGTTCGTGGCACGCGTCGACGCGCTCACCTCGCTGGGCCTCGAGACCGAGGTCGAGCCGATGAGTGGTGGCCAGTTCGTGCCGGGCGACTGGTCGGGACTGACGAAGGTGCCCGGGGTCTGGGTCGCGGGCAACGTCGCCGACGCCAAGCTGCAGGTGCTCGGGGCCGCGGCGGGCGCCGCGATCGCCGCCGTCGCCATCAACAACGATCTGATCGCCGAGGACACACAGCTTGCCGTCGCGGAACACCGCGCAAGCGAATCGAAGGGAGTGGACGCATGACCGTGCAGTTCGACGAGGATTTCTGGAACGAGCGCTACCGATCGAGCCACCGTGTGTGGAGCGGGAACCCGAACGGCGGTCTCGTGAACGAGGTTTCGGACCTCGATCCCGGAACGGCACTCGACGTCGGCTGCGGCGAGGGCGCCGACGCGATCTGGCTGGCCGGCCGCGGATGGCAGGTGAAGGCCCTGGACCTGTCCATCGTGGCGGTCGAGCGCGCCGCCGAGCACGCAGCGAGCTCCGGCGACGACATCGCCGGCCGGATCACCTGGCAGCAGGCCGACCTGCTCGAATGGGATCCGGGCACCGACCGGTACGACCTCGTGACGTCGCAGTACGTGCACCTGCCCAGCGGTCCGCGCGAGGCGCTGTACGACCGCCTCGCCGACTTCGTCGCGCCGGGCGGCACCCTGCTGATCGTGGGACATCACCCGTCGGATCTGGATACCCACCTGCAGCGTCCACGCCACGCCGATCTGTACTTCACGCCGGAAGACGTTGTGTCCCGGATCGATCCGAAGGAATGGAAGATCGTCACCGCGGCCGCGACGTCGCGCACCGTCGAGCACGACGGCCACGAGGTCACCATCCACGACAGCGTCGTCCGCGCGCAGCGCCTTCGCTGACGCCGGCCTGGCCCTGGCCGGAGCACCGGGCCACCGCCTGTGCTCCGGCCTCGGCCCTACGACGCCGACACCCCCGCCAGCCCCCGCACCGTGGTCGGGACAGCGGTGGCGGAGGCGGGGTGTGTCCACAGCCCCTTGCGTTCGAGGAGCGGGAGCACGCCCTCCCCGAACCAGTACGCCTCCTCGAGGTGCGGCGCACCCGAGAGCACGAACTCGTCGATCCCGGCGGCGCGGTACTCCTCGATGAGCGCGGCGACCTCGGCGTGGCTGCCGACCAGGGCCGTCCCGGCACCGCCGCGGACCAGGCCGACACCGCTCCACAGGTTCGGGTAGATCTCGAGGGAGCGGGCGTCTCCGTCTCCGAAGGTGGCCCCGCCGTGCAACTCCCGCATCAGGCGCTGACCCTCGGACTCACTGGCCGCCATCCCGGCCTGCGCCCGGGCGACGTCGGCCGGGTCCATGTCGTCCAGCAGCAGCTGCGCCTGCGCCCAGGCCTGCGCCGAGGTGTCGCGGCTGATCACGTGCAGGCGCACACCGAGCCGGAGGGTGCGGCCGCGCTCCGCCGCGGCGGCCCGGACGCGGGCGATCTTCGCCGCGACCGCGGCCGGCGGCTCGCCCCACGTCAGGTACACGTCGGAGTGCGCACCCGCTACCGGCAGCGCCGCCGCCGAGGAGCCACCGAAGTACACCTGCGGCGCCGGATCGGGCAGTTGCTCGAGTTCGGCCCCCTCGACCCGAATATGGTTGCCGTGGAAGTCGACTCGCTCGCCGCGCCACAGGCGCCGGACCACCGACAGGAACTCGTCGGTGCGGCGGTAGCGATCGTCCTTGTCGAGGAAGTCACCGAAGGCCCGCTGCTCGGCGCTCTCGCCGCCGGTGACGATGTTGACCAGCAGGCGTCCCTGCGAATGCTGCTGATAGGTCGTCGCCATCTGCGCGGCGAGGGTCGGCGAGAGCGCGTCGGGGCGGAACGCGACCAGGAACTTCAGCCGCTCGGTGGTCGCGACGAGCATTGCGGTGGTGACCCAGGCGTCCACACATTGCAGGCCGGTCGGGGTCAACGCCCCTCGAAGCCGAGTTGTTCGGCCGAACGCGCGATCTGGCCGAGATACTCCAACGTCGCGGGCCGGTCGCCGGCCGACGAGCGCAGATCTGCGCCGTGGCCACCGCCGACGATCTTGCGGCTGTCGCCTGAGGTGGGCAGGAACCAATGGAACGACAAGGACGTAGCGGACATGACGAGATACCTTCGTGTGTCGGGATGACGCGGGGGAGCCGAATGCCCCGATCACCTCGGCGATCGGGAAGGATCAGCTACGACAGCGCAGGGCGCCGACTCGGCACAGGTCCACATACAACCGCCAGCTGTGCCAGACCGTGCGCAGCGCAGGAGGCTGCAGTCCACTGGTCGGCATCATCTCGTCACTCCTTGCAGTGCGGGCACGGGTACCGTGCAGAGTACCCCGCGATCCCACCGTTGACGACCCCCGCAGAGTTGGCCGGACAGCGTTAATCATCCACCCCGGCAGGGCAATCCATCCGGCAGCACCTCAGACAGGACCCAGCATGACGTTGATCTCCGCACCGGACCTCGCCGCCCGACTGGCCTCGGGCGCAGTCACACGGGTCCTCGACGTCCGATGGTCGCTGCCCGAGCCCGACGGCCGCGCCGCCCACGCGGCCGGGCACGTCCCGGGCGCGGTCTACGTCGACCTCGAGCGAGAACTCAGTGACCATGCCGTCGCCGATCGGGGCCGCCATCCCCTGCCCTCCGCGGACGACCTGCAGGCGGCCCTGCGCCGGTGGGGCGTGGACGACGGCGACACGGTCGTCGTCTACGACGACTGGAACGCCGCCGGATCGTCGCGGGCGTGGTGGGTGCTGCGCGCCGCCGGGCTCGGCGATGTCCGGATCCTCGACGGCGGGTGGTCGGCGTGGCGGGAGGCGTCGGGTCGGGTGGAAACCGGGGAGGTGACACCGCCCGCCGGCACGATATCGCTCGCGCGTCGGGACCTGTATGCGGGCACCCTCACCGAGAGCGAGGCCGCGGCCCTCGCACGCTCGGGCCGGCTGCTGGATGCGCGTGCGCCTGAACGCTTCCGGGGCGAGGTCGAACCCGTCGATCCCGTGGCGGGGCACATCCCCGGGGCCCGCAACGTCCCGTCGACCTGGGTGCTGGCGGCCGACGGGCGGTTCAAGTCGAGCGAGGAACTGCGCGCGCTGTTCGCCGAGCACGGCCTGGACGGAACGAGGCCGGCCGGCGCCTACTGCGGTTCCGGGGTGACCGCCGCCGTCGTCCTCGCCGCGGCCGAGACGGCCGGACTCGACATCACCCTGTTTCCCGGGTCGTGGTCGCAGTGGTCGGCGAACCCGCGCAATCCGATCGAACGCGGTCCGGCGACGTAACTCCTGCTACCCGTCCGCCGGCGCGGTGAGGGCCGCCGTCACCATCGATACGAGGTTCTTCTCGAAATCGACTGCGCCGAGCGGCAACCCGCGTCGACCGGCCAGGTCCTGTACACGCAGGGACAGCATCGTGGTGCTCAGCATCAGCACCGAACGGGGACCGGGGCGCGCTGTACGGCATCGACGTCACGCCGCCCGCCGGCACCACCCCCGGCAGCGTCGACATCGCCTTCGCCGCGCAGATGGGCCCGGGCAGCGGATCGAGCCCGGGCCTGTCCCCGGACGGGTCGATCTACGTGCTCACCGGCGACCGGAAAGGGCCGCCGCAACGTCGCTTTCGCGACCGACACCACCGAGGGCATTCTCGCGATCGCCCCCGACGGACGCATGTTCGCCACCCTCGGCGTCATGACCACGACGTCACTCGCCCCGGTCGCACGTACGTCGATCCGTACCTGCCCGAAGGGCTGGAGGTCATCAAGCCGACCGGTGGCCTGAACGGATTCGTCCCCGTTCGGTGACGCCCGGTCGGGCGGGCCGCGCCGCGCGCATGTCGGTGCGCGGCGCGGCCCGGAAAAGCCCCTGCCTACGGGCCGAATACAGGTAGTGGAACAGGTAGTTCTGACGTGGCCCCGGATCCCCTCCCGAGAGAACCTGGTAGTAGACCAATTCAGGACGACGGTTGAGGTGAACAGTTCATGATGCGTCGCGGACGTAAGACGCTCGTTGCTCTCGACAGCGGCAACTGGTGCTTCGGCAGGATCGTCGGACGACGGCGTTGCGAGTCCGGTGTGCGCGTCCAACTCCTGCAGCACGACGCCGGCGGGAAGTACCCACTGTTCGCCGTCGCGGAATCGAGCGTGGGTGACGGCTTCGCCCTGTAACGCGAGCGCTCCGCCACGTCACTCGTCGGCGGTGTCCACCCTCACCACGTGCCAGGTGCCCTTGACCCCGTCGCCACTGGTCTGGCCCGGCGCGGTGTCCTTCGCGAACCTGTAGAGGGGCTGGCCGTCGTAGGTCGCCTGTGTGGTCCCGTCGGGACGCGCGGCAGTTCCCAGAGCACCCGAGAGAGGCCCGGCGGCCTGTGGTGCCCCGATCGCGGGCGGCCAGATCTCGGCGCACTGACCGGTGCACTTGATGGCGCCCGGCACGTCCTCGTCGAATCGATAGAGGGTGAAGCCGTCGCCATCGGTCAGCACGGTGCCGAGCGCGGTCTCGGCGGTGCCGATCTCGAGGCCGCCCGTCGGCGCAGCGGTGGTGCTCGTCACCGCCGGCGCGGCGCTCGTGCTGACCGTCGCGGGGGCGGCCACCTGCTCGTCGGTGTTCGCGCCGCATCCCGACGTCAATACGAGGGCGGTACCAGCACAGACCGCGGCAATGATCGACTTCTTGGACTTCATCAGGGTCTCCATCGTCAGGTTTCGGGGCAGTCACCCACTCGCTGCGGGCGACGCACAGGAGTACGGACCGTCCACCCGGACCGTTCACGGGTAACTCGACGCGGCAACTCGGACCGATGCGAGGATCGACCGTGAACGCCGCGGCTCTCGGTCACGTACTCCTCGGTGGACGTCGGGCGCACCGACGAGTTTCCGCTGAGGCAGGAGGTGACGGCGTGCGGCTACGCAGGTCGCGTCGGCAAACGGACGAGTCGGTCGGCAGTTTGGCCGACGGCACGGTGTTGCGGGCCGCGTACGACGACCACGGCGGCGAACTCTTCGCCCTGGCCTACCGCTCGCTCGGGGACCGGGGACGCGCGGAAGAGGCTGTCCAGGAGACGTTTCTCCGGGCCTGGCGCGGCGCCGACCGATACGACCCGCGGCGCTCGACGGTCCGGACGTGGCTGTACGCCATCTGCCGCAACGTCGTCATCGACGCAAGTCGTGCCCTCGCCGCCCGCCCACGCCTGGCCGACGCCGAGCCCCCGGACCTGCCGACGGCGGAACGACCGCTCGAACAACTCCTCGTGGGACTGCAGATGGAGGAGGCGCTGCGACGGCTGTCCGATCAGCATCGGTTCGTGCTCGTGGAGATCCATCTGCGCGATCGCCCCGCCGCCGAGGTCGCGGCACAACTGGGCATACCCGTGGGCACCGTCCGCAGTCGCGTGTACTACGGGCTGAAGGCACTGAGACTCGTACTGGAGGAAATGGGGTGGCACGGTGACCAGTGAGCACTGCCGGCAGACGCGTCCCCTGCTGGGGATGTACGCGCTGGGACACCTCGACGGCCGCGAGACCGTCGCGCTGCGCGCCCACCTGGACGGATGTCCGGACTGCCGCTCCGAGCTGCACCAGCTGGCGCCCGTCGCGGCGGCCCTGTCCGAGGCCGACCCGGATCGGCTCGCCGAGCCGCCGCCACTGCCGCCACCGACTCTGCCCGACACGATCTTCGGAGCCCTCGACCGCGAACGCGGACGGCAGCGGTACCGCCGGATCGGACTGGTCGCCGCGGCCGCCGTGATCGCCGTGGGCCTGGTGACCGCAGGGTTCCTGCTCCGCGGCGCCACCGCGGGCGATCCGCCCGGACAGGCCGTGGCGTTCACCGCGCTGTCCCCGGGAGTGGAGGCGTCCGCACGGGTGGAGAACCGGGCCTGGGGAACCGGCATCAGCCTCGACGTCACCGGACTCCCGCAAGGGGGCACCTACAACGTCTGGCTGCAGCGCCCGGACGGAAGTCGCATGAACGCAGGCAGTTTCATCGCGGGCGGCGATCGGACGATGTCGATGCAACTGGCGGTGGCACTACCGATGTCGGACGCGACGACGCTCGGAATCAGCGCCCCCGGCAACGACCACGTGCTCCTCCAGGCGCCACTGCACCCCTGAGGCCCACGTGTGGGCGAGAAGTGGGCCGGAACGCGAGAAGGGGCCGGTCCCGTTTCCGGTACCGACCCCTGACCTGCTTCGACGCGTTTCCGCTGGTGGAGCCCCCTGTCAGGATTGAACTGACGACCGCTCGCTTACAAGGCGAGTGCTCTACCACTGAGCTAAGGAGGCATTCGAGCGCGCTCATCATATCCATAGCCGACAGTGGTGTGCGTAACCGTGCCGCGACCGCCCGTTTTCGTTAGCGTTGTCCCATGCGCATCTCGGAGATCGCCACTGTCCTCGCGTGGCACGACGCTCTCAACTCATCCGACATCGACACTCTCCTCGCGGTCTCGAGTGACGACATCGACATCGCCGGGGAGGAGGGCGCGGCGCAGGGGCTGACGGTGCTCCGAGAATGGGCCTCGTCGTCCGGCCTTACACTGGTTCCCGGCCGGATGTTCATGCACGACGGGGTGATCGTCGTCGAGGAGCAGGCCACCTGGGCGTCTCAGCCGGACCAGTCGAAGACCGTGGCGACCGCCTTCCGTGTCGTGAACGACCAGGTGACCACCGTCTTCCGGCACGACACCCTCGAAGAGGCACTGGAGGCCACCGATCTCAGCGAGAAGGATCTCGTCACCGACATCTGACGTGCGCAGGTTTGCAGCGTCGATCGGCAGTCTCGTCAAGGACCGCCGGGCGACGGTCGACTCGGTCACCGCCGCGCCGACCCCGCTGCAGCCGATCGACCTCACCGACGATGCGCGAGTGGCCGAAGTGCTCGATCTCGCGGTCCGGGTCGGCGAGGTGCTGCTCGCATCCGGCACCGCCGCGATGGACACCGCCACACAGGTGAAGTTCATCGCGGCGACCTACGGGCTGGCGCAGTGTGACGTGGACGTCACCTACAACTCGATCGTGGTCTCCGCGCACCGCGGTCCGCTGATCCCGCCGGCGGGCACGATGCGCATCGTGCACTACCGGTCGATGGACTTCACCCGCCTCGCCGCCGCGGACCGCCTGACGCGGCGGATCCGCCTCGAGGCGATCACCCCCGCGCAGGCGCACGCCGCGCTCGACGCGATCGTCTCCGCGCCGCACCCCTACAACCGGTGGATCGCGACGCTGGGCTGGGCCGGACTGGCGGCCGCGGTGGCCGTGCTGCTCGGCGGTGGTCCGCTCATCACGGCCGTCGCGTTCCTCACCACCGTCGTCATCGACCGCGTCAACCGGGTCCTCAACCGCTTCGGCCTTCCGTACTTCTTCCAACAGATGATGGGTGGACTGATCGCGGCGGCGCCGGCGACCGCGCTGTACACGGTCCAGGACCACCTGGGGGTCGTCATCAGACCCTCCCAGGTCATCGCCGCCGGTGTGGTGGTGCTGCTGTCCGGGCTGTCGCTGGTCGGCTCGGTGCAGGACGCGATCACGGGGGCTCCGATCACGGCGGCCGCCCGGTTCTTCGAGGTCGTGATGATGACGGGAGGCATCATTGCCGGCGTCGCGTTGTCGCTGCGGGTGGCATCGGCGCTGGGGGCGGACCTGCCGGTGATCAGCAACGCCGCGCAACCGGACCTCACACAGCTTCCGGCCAAGATGGCCGCGGGCGCGCTGGCGTCCATGTTCTACGCGCTGGCCTGCTACGCCGAGCGTCGGGCACTCACAACGGCCGGACTGGGCGGCGCCGCCGGGCTCCTCTTCTTCGTGATTGCCCAGAGCGTGGGCATCGGCCCGGTCATCTCGTCCGCGATCGCGGCGACGGTGGTCGGTTTCGCGGGTGGCCTGATGGCACGCCGCGCCCTGACACCGCCACTCGTGGTCGCGGTCGCGGGCATCACCCCGCTGTTGCCCGGCCTGTCGCTCTACCGGGGTTTGTACGCGCTGCTGAACGACGAACTGATCATCGGGCTGAGCGCCCTGCTGTCCGCGTTCGGCATCGGGTGTGCGCTGGCGGCGGGGGTCACGCTCGGAGAATGGGGCGCCCGGACGCTACGGCGGCCGCCCCGGATGCGCCGGAATGCGATAGTTCGCCGAAACACGACACTGCGCCGTCCGAGGTTCGGACGACGCAGCGTCGTGATGAGCGATTCGGTGCCCGATTCCGTGACGCAGTAGGTCGACGGGGCGGGCCGGAAGCGGCTACTTCCCGGCGTTCTTCTGGTCCTGCTCCATCGCCTCACGCAGGCTCTTGGGCCGCATGTCGGTCCAGTTCTTCTCGACGTATTCGACGCATGCCTGACGCGAATCCTCACCGAAAACGATCCTCCAGCCCTGCGGGACCTCGGAGAACGTGGGCCACAGTGAGTGCTGGTCTTCGTCGTTGACCAGCACGTAGAAGCGGCCGTCTTCGTCGTCGAACGGATTGGTGCTCATCTAACCTCGCTTGTCGCGTACGGGTTGTCTGCGTTCAGCCTAGCAAGGCTGCCGCCGAGATCTCGATGAGCGAGAATCGAATTGAGAATCTCTCCTGCGCGCACCGCAACATCGGACAACAGTGATGCTGTCAGACCATGGGTCTTCTCGGTCCCACCTTGCAGGTAGATGCCGCCGCGAACAGCCGGACCGACCTCGAGTCGGTAGCCCCGGCCGACACCACGATCGACGCTCACCTCGGGGAGGGAACTCCCGAACAGCGACTCGAGCGGCGCGGCCGAGAACCCGGTGGCCAGGATCAGCGCGTCACAGGTCAGCGTGTCGGTGAGCCCGTCGACCGCGCTGCGCACCGACACCTCGATGCCGTCCTCTACTTCGCGGACGCCGTCGATCTCGGAGGCGCGGCGCATGAACAGGCGCCGCTCACCGCGGACCCGTTCCCGGTACTCGGTCGCGTACAGCTCGTTGATCAGTTCGATGTCGACCACCGAATAGTTGGTGCTGCGGTGCAGTTCGAGCAGTCGGGCGCGTTCCTCCGGCGGAGCGGAGTGCAGTTCGTCGACCGTGCTGTAGCGGACGTCGGCCTCGACCCGCTCCGCTGCACGGATTACGGAACGTGACCAGGTCCTTCGGGAGACGCGATCTGCATCGTGGCGCCGTCGAGCAGCATGTCCTGGTGCCAGCCGAACTGATCCTGCTTCTCGAAGAAGCGTGCGGTGATCCGCGCGTCGGGCGCATTGCAGAAGATAGCAAAGGCTATCCTCACTCGGGGAGCACCAACGGAGGACCGACCGCGCGCTTCGTCGCTCGCGCCCCCGCTCAGGCGCGCGCTTCGGCGTCCGAAACCACTTCCAGCAGTACCGGCATCTCTCGCGCCCACCGCTCGACGGTATCCCGATCGAGAACTCCCGTGGAGAACTCGAAGTACGCATGCACGGGACCTGCGCCCGCAGGCTCGCGGAAGCCGAGTGTCAGTTCCGCCGAGGGCATCCCGACCGGAACCGGCAGAAGTCCGTCGAGGACACCGTCGGGGGCGTCGACCCGGAGCTGCTCGTCGTGGACGAGCAGCACCTGCGGGTAGCGGGTGCCCGCCCGACCACCGAGTTCGGCTGCAACATAGGCGAATCCGACATCCCGATGATCCAAAGCCTCGAGGTTCGACGCTCGGATGCGAGAGAGCAACTCGTCGAATCTAGGCGAGCCGCTCGTGTCGGTACGCAGCACCACCAGGTTGGAGAAGCACCCGACCAGGCCGGTGAGCGCGTCCTCCGTACGACCCGCGACCAGCGAACCGATCGGGATGTCGTTCCCCGCACCGTGTCTCGTGAGGATCGTGGCGAACGCCGCCTGCAGCACCATGAACGTGCTGGTTTCCGTCCGGTCCGCGAGGCGGTCGATGCCGTCGCGCAGCGCCGCGCCGATCTCGACCCGGATCGTCTCGCGCCGGGGCTCGCGGACACCGGCCGGGGCCGGTAGGTGGAGCCGGGCAGGCATGTCCGACAGCCGATTCCGCCAGTAGTCGAGCTGCCGGGCATGCCTGCTGTCCGGGTCGGCGGGATCGCCCAGCAACCGGTCCTGCCAGAGGGCGTAGTCCGGGTACGCCACCTCGAGCGGCGCCCACTGCGGACGGCCGCCACCGGATCGAGCCGCGTACGCGGACAACAGGTCCGCGAGAAGCAGACCCACCGACCGGTCGTCGACCGCCAGGTAGTGCATCGTGAGGAGCAGCACCTGCCGTCCGGCGTCGTCGCACACGAGGTGCAGCCGCACCGGCGCCTCCTCGGTGAGGTCGATCCGCAGTTGCGCCAGTCCGTGGACCCGGCGCTGCAGGTCGTCGTCACCGATCTCGATCATCTCGAGGCGCGGTCGCGGGCCGTCGGACGCGAGCACCTCCCGCCCGTCCGTTGCGAACAATGTCCGCAGCGGGGCGTGCCGGTCGACGACGTCGTCCAGCGCGCGCGACAGGTGCTCGGGATCCACCGATCCGGCGAAATGCAGCGCCAGCGCGTGGTCGGCACGGGCCGACCTGCCCGCCGCGCGATGCCGCAGCCAGTGCAGGCGCTGCGACGGCGCGAGCGGGACCGGCCCGGACCCGTCCGTCGGGACCAGCGTCGGGCTGCGGTCGTCGTCGGTCATCGGGTCGAGCGTGCCCACCGTGGCCATGGGGTCGGCGAAGAACTGGGACAGGAAGTGCACCAACCGATCCTGGTGCCGGAGCAGGTCCGCGCGCCGACCCGCGGGAACCCGCAGGTCGATGCGGACGGGTTCACCGTCCCCGCCGCCGAGGATGGAGAAGTCGAGGTCGCGAACCGGCCCGGTGACCAGGTCCCGAACTCCGGCGGGCGAGCCGCCCAGTGCGAGCGGGTGCTCGAACATCATGGAGTTGATACCGGGGCCGAACACCCGGCGGTCCGGGTCGATCGCGTGGACCTCGCGCTCGAGATCCCCTCCCGGGAAGCGGCCGTGGCGCAGAGCCGCCACCAGTCGGACGTCGATCGCGCGGGCGAGTTCCCCGACGGTGGCGTCCGGATCCACGTGGAACGTCACCGGCAGAATCGTCGACACGGTGCCCGGTGTGCGACGGATCCCGCGTCCCACGCGGGCGGCGATCGGCACGGCCACCGTGAGGTCGCGCAGTCCGGTGATGCGGTGCAGGTAGGCGACGAGCAGCGCCATCGGCAGCCGGCTACGGCGGATACCGACGTCGGCGGCGAACGCGGACAACGCATCCGCGATGCCGGCGTCGATGTGGACGGTCGTCGATTCGGGGGACGCCGACGCGTCGGTGGCACCGGCGCACAGCTGCGGCGGTTCGGGCGATCCGAGGACCTCGGCGAGCCAGTAGTCGCGGTCCGCGGCAAACCGGGCCGAGCCGCGGTAGTCGCGGTCCGCGTCGACCAGATCGCGCACCGCCCACTCCCCCGCATTCGATTCGAGGTCCGGGTCGTCGCAGCGGGCGACCGTGTCGGCGACGAGCAACGCGATCCCGTAACCGTCGACGAGGGCGGGGTGGTAGCGCTGGTACCAGACGGTGCGCTCGTCGGCGAGCCGCAGCAGCGCGTGCGCGAAGAGCGCGTCGGACCCGGTGACGTCGACGCGGGTGCGAGCGTCGCGGTCCATCCACGCCTGCGCCGCTGCCTCCGGATCTGCGGCCTCGCGCAGGTCGACCACGTCGAGCGGCCACGTATCGGCCGGGGCCGGCACCTGCCGCGGCGTGCCGTCCTCCCCTGCACGGAACCGCACGTGCAGCGCCTCGGCGTGGGAGACGGTGCGGCGGATCGCCTCCGCGGTCCGATCCAGATCGATCGGACCGGCGACCTCGACGACGAGCGACAGGTTGTGGGCGGGGCTCTGCGGATCCGGTTGCTGTGCGATCAGGATCCGGGACTGCGCAGCGGTCACCGATAGGCCGGTCATGTCCTGCAGCTTTCTTCAGCCCGTCGGTCTCAGTCCGCCAGGAAGTCCAGAACCACCTTGTTCACGGCCTCGGGACGCTCGAGGTAACCGTAGTGCCCCGTGTCCGGAATCTCCTGGTACACCGCATTCGGGATGGCGTCGGCGAGTTCCTTCGACAGGTAGGCCGGAATCATTCGATCGTCCGCGAATCCGACGGACAGACACGGACGGGTGATGCCGCGGTAGGCGTCGGCCCGGTCGAAGTCGCGGTCCATCGCGAGCTGGGCCCGCACACCGGCCGACGTCTTGCCGCCGGAGAACTCGAAGACGTCGAGCCAGTCCCGCGCGGCATGCTGGTCCGCGAGCGTCGCGGGCGAGAGGTTCATGACGGCCGTGACGGCGGCGCGGTACTTGGACGGCAGCGTGATCCCGGCATCCTCGAGCTCGCGCTCGCCCTCGTTGAGGGTCCGCTGGAACTGGTCCATCCGGGAGTGGCCCGCAAGGAACACCGCCTTGCGCACCAACTCCGGACGCGCGAGCGCCAGCTCCTGCGCCACACGGGCACCCATCGACGTGCCGACGACATGCGCGGGGCCGCCGCCGAGCAGTTCGATCAGCCCCGCCGTGTCGGCCACCAGGTCCTCGATCGTGATGCCGTCGACGCTCTCCCCCGACGGGGCGATCCCACGGTTGTCGAACGTGCACACCCGATATCCCGCGGACAACAGGGCCGGAACCTGATGCAGGTCCCACACCCGGCCGGGGCTTCCGGTGCCCATGATCATCACGACCAGGTCGCAGTCACCCTTGACCTGGTAGTTCAGAGGAATCCCGTTGATGGTGGCGATGGGCATGTCGGCCTTCCTCGTGACGTTCCGGCTAGTTGCGATCGGGCTGGGGCTACCAATCCTGGGGCAACGGTACCCCGCAGTCCGTCCCGGACCCGGATCGTGAGGCGGTGCCGGGCGTCACCCTGCTCGAATGCACCGCACACCCGGTTTCGGCCGAATCGCGTCGGCGCTCCCCACCCGATTGATACCGTCCCCGACGGCACAGCGGAGATCACCTCTCCCCCACCGGGCACGGCTTCGGCCGGGCCGAGACCTCAGGAGACACGAATGGGAATGCTCACCTTGATCGGCCGCCTGCTCGGCTTCGACCCCAAGGACGCCGTCCCGGCGCTGCTCGACCAGCTGCTCGCCGCGTCGAGTGGCGCGCACGAGCCCCCCGCCGCCCAGTAGGTCCGGGCCGCCCGACAGAGCACACCCCATGGAACAGATTCAGGTCGAACTACCGGATCCGGATTCAGTTCATCGGATGCTCGCGGGATGGGCTGCCGTCCACGCGGCAATCTTCTCCCTGCCGGAACTCGAGAGCGCCTTCTCCATCGAGGCTGGTCGGGTCACCTACCACGATGGTGGCGGCTCCCACTTCCACTTCGCCCGACTCTCGAACGGTCGGGCGACGATCTTCGGTTTCGATCGCGCCTGCCCCGATCCCACCCTCGAGGACAATCGCCAGGTGCTGCAGGACCTCGGATCCACTCCTTGGTGGCTCGAATCAGCATGCAGCGAAGCCATCTCGAACTTCGCGTACGGGTACGACAGTGGACGGTGGTTTGCGGTCGGCCACGACCCGATGCGCATCGCGCCGATGATGCTGGCACCGGGCCCGTCACGGGAGCCCACGTCCGCGCTCTCCACCCTCGCCGACTTCCTCGAGCAGGCATCCGAGGACCTGTTCGGTTCAGCGGTGCGCGGAGACGACACGGCACTCGAGACACTGCTGGCCGCCGGGTCCGACATGGACGAAGCGATCCTTCGCGCTGCGATGATCGGGGATTACGAGCACCTGGACGACGGACTCGCGGCCGCGGCGCTGTTTCGAGACTGAGCCGTGCACGAACACTCCCGTGATCAGCGAGGTCACCCCACGACCGCCTCGAAACCGCCGGCGCCACCGCCGGGCTACCGCACCATGGTGCCGCGCCGGTACTCCCGTCCGCCCCACACACCGGATTGGTGGGTGGCCACGGCGTAGTCGCCACACGCGGCCGCGATGGGGCAGCATGCGCAGACGCTGGCGGCGTAGTCGAGCGGCTCGCTCGGGTCCGGGAACCAGCGGTCAGGGTGCTTGTCGCCGCGGCAGGCGGCGACATCCCAGTCGTCGCTGTCGTCGGTGACCGGCAACAGATCGGCCAAGATCACGGTGGTCATCGGTTGTTCCTCCTTACAGGGTGATTCACGCCGTCGGGGTCAGATCGCGCCAGATCGCACGCTGACGCTTGAGGTCCTCGCGCGGCGCCCGGGGGATCCACAGCAGTGGCATGCCAGCTTCTTCGGGGGTCCGGTCCGCCTTGCGGCCGTTGCAGTCCGCACACGCTGCGACCAGGTTGTCGTACGTGTCTCCACCGCCCCGACTGCGGGGGAACACGTGGTCGACCGTGCGAGCGCCGGTCCGGCCGCGTGTCGAAACAATTCCGCCGCGTGGGGCCGGGATTCGTGGCACACTGGGCGCCCGGAAGTCAGCCACGCGATCAGGAAGGAACAGTCGGATGCACATCAATACGTATTCGCAGTGCATGTTGCATCCGCTGATTCAGCGCATGGACCGGCAATCCGAGAATCCTGTCGCCACAGCCGGATTCCGCGTCCTCTGACGCCCCACTTCTCGGGGCGTGCGCGCCCCGACGGTGTAGTCGCCTTCCGGTGATCCACTGGCCGATTCAGGCCGCCACGGGCCGTGCATACCTCGAGAACCCGCCACTCCCTTTGTGAGAGAACGAGGTTGTCGATTGTCATGGCCCGTATATCCCCCAACGCAGTCACCGCGCGCACCTGGATGAACATCCACGTTCGGGCAGTACGCGCACCGGTAGTGATCGCGCACCAGGATCGCCGGGAACGCGGCCCGGGAGTCGTCGTCGACGACCGGACGCGGCGGTGTGTGAACGTACTCGAGCAGCTGGATCGTGCACGGGAGCGGGAACGCGACGTGCTGGGAGCGCACCACGAATCGCGGGGTGCGCTCGACCAGCGTGACGGCGAGCCCTTCGGCGATCAGCACGATTGCGCGCGCTGCTGGTACTACGTCGAAGTCCTCGTACGTGACGTTGAGCAATCAGCACACGTCGCCGACGAAGTCGGGGGTCTCCATGCGGCCCAGATCATCCGATCCGTCGATTTGGTCGTGATCGAAGCCGCCGTCGAGTCGCGCACAGGCTAGTTGCCGCAGGGTTTGTGCGAGTGCCGCATACCGATTCAGTACCGACAACCCGTGCGACAGCACGACAACCCCTGCGGCAACAGTCTTCCCCAGTTCGGAACGTTTCAGTCGACGGTCAGCGAGTAAACGTCAGCGTCGCCTCGGGGGAGGCATTGCCGTACGCGTCCACCGCCACGACCTTGGCCTCGTACGTGTTGCCCGCCACCGCATCCGGGACGGGGATGTCCAGGACGTTGGGGCGCGGCATGAAGTAGAAGTCCGAGAGCACCTTCGACGAGACGACCTTCGTACCGGTCGTCGTGTCCGTGATGTCGACGCGGTAGTGGTGGACCATCTGGTCGTCACGCGCCTGCTCGATCCGCAGGGCCGCAGCGCCGTCGGGTGCGGTCACCGCCGACAGCGGCGTGGCCGTGGCGAATTCGGGGGCGACGGTGTTTCGGGCCGCAGACGTGTAGCGGAAGTTGTCCTTGATCTGCCGGCCCGTGGATCCCTTCAACTCCACCGTCCACCCCGGGCCGCTGAGCGTGCCCGCGCTCGCGTACGGCGGCTGCCAACTCGCGGACCACTGTCCACCGGCGTAGATGTCGTGCTTGTCGGCGGCCATGTTGATGCGGCTGATGTCCGTCCGATCCTGATACACCTCGACGAACAGTGCCTTGGGCGGTCGGCGACTCGAAGCGGTTCGCGAGCCCCGTCTCGGTGACCATCTGATATCCGTGATCGATCTCGATGTACGACATCGAACCGTCGTTCACCGACGTGAAATCACGCTGGTGGATCGACCGGTCGTCATTGTTGTTGCGATTCGTAGTAGCCCCCGCCGGAATCCGGGAACCATTCCTTCGGATAGCCGGCCCGGACGTCGTCGAGGTACGCGTCGTGGTTGCCGTAGGACATCAGCACCTGGGTATCGGTCATGCCCTTGCGCGCGAAGTTCTCCTGGAAGATCCGCGAGACGATCTTGTGGTCCAGCCCCTTGCCGTTCCAGTTGTCGTTGATCATGTCGCCGTTCGACAGGATCGCGTCAGGCTTCGGGAAGATCGATCCGATGGTGTCGAAGAAGCTCTCGTACTTCTTGCTGTTGTTCTCGTAGTCCCCGACGTGGACGTCCGACATCACCACGAGCTGCGCGATCGGCGTCTCCGCCGTCCTGATCAGGTATCCGAACGAGACCGGGGCACTGGCCTGATCGCCACGGAAGGCGACGGCGGTGACGTTCGTGTCGTCCGAGATCTTCAACGGGCGGCCGGGCGCATAGACCTGGCTGCCCGGGTCGGGGTCGTCCCGTCGAGGGTGTAGCGGACGGTCGTGCCCCGTTCGGCAGTGAACTTCAGCTCGGACTGGGTGCTCGTACCGCCCACCGGGAACGCTGACGCCCGGTGCGGCGGGCGGCGCGTCCTTCGGCTCGGCGGAACCGCCCCATCCGGACCCGAGGCTTCCGGCACTTCCCCACGCGGGATCCGCCTGGGCGACGCCCGGGGCGACGGGCGCCGCAGCCACGGCAGCCATCACGATAGTCCTGCGTCTCACGAGAATTCCTTTGTCTTCGGCGCGGTCACCAGACCCGATCCGATAATTGGTCTGGACCAATTAAGCTAGGTGGCGCCGGATAGTACGAGGTGCGCCCCCGCTGGCCGCCGGGTGAAGGACGCGTGATCATCGAGCGCGTCGCGGTCCGGATGTGGCCGGCAGGCTGCCGGGTTCGACGATTCGCCTGCTGCCACCGCCCCGGACCGGCTACCCTCCCACCGAATCGGCGAGGGGCACTGGGCCGCTCACCTACCCCGTCTGACGTGAGGACCCCATGGGATCGACACGCTCCGTCCGCTCCGCCGTCAACCGCCTACTGCTGCTCGTGGTGGGCGTGCTCGCCCTGGTGGCGCCGACCTTCGTCGCTCCGCTCGCATCCGCCGAACCGGCTACCGAGCCCACCACCGCGATCCGCCTCGAGGGCGCGAAGAACTTCCGCGACATCGGCGGCTACGAGACGTCCGACGGCAAGCGGGTCCGCAGCGGCCTCGTGTTCCGGTCGAACAGGCTCAGCTCGCTCACCGACGCGGATCAGGCCGCGCTGACCGCCGCGAACGTCACGCTCGACGTGGACCTGCGAAACATGTGGGAGCGCAAGGACGACCCCGACCGGATCCCCGAGGGCGTCCGCTATCAGGTGGCCGACGTCGTCTCGTTCGAGCACGGGATCGCATTCCACGAGTTCGTGCCGCTCACGCTGGGCCGCGCGCTGATCGACGCGGCGGTCAACGGATCGTCCGACATCGGCCAGTCCATCGGCTACCCGTTCATGGTCACCTACCGCGGCTCCGACGTCGCGTTCCGCGACCTGCTGACGGCTATCGCCGGCAACACCGACGGCGCCACGGTCTACCACTGCAGCGCCGGCAAGGACCGCACCGGCTGGGGCACCGCGGTGTTGCTGACGCTGCTCGGGGTCCCGAAGGAGACGGTGTACGCCGACTTCCTCGCCAGCAACACCTACCTCGGACGCTCCGACGCCGTCGAGAAGTCCTGGCTCGACGCCTCTTTCGCGCAGGTGAACCGGCTGTACGGCAGCGTCGAGAACTATGTGCGCAAGGGGCTAGGTGTCGATCAGCAGACCGTCGACGCCCTGCGCACCAAGTTGCTCGCCTGAACCGGCGCCCTCCCAGGCCGCCCACAGCTGTGCGTAACGGCCACCTGCGCTGACCAATTCGGCGGGAGTGCCCTGTTCCACGATCCGGCCGTGCTCGAGCACCACGACGCGGTCGGCGGCCGCCGCCTGGGTCAGCCGGTGCGCCACCACGAGCGTCGTCCGACCCCGGGTCGCGGCATCGGCGGCCCGTTCGAGTTCGCGGGCGCCGGCGCTGCCGGCCTCCGCGGTCGCCTCGTCGAGGACCGCGACCGGCGGATCGGCCAGCACCAACCGGGCCAGTGCCAGCTCCTGCGCCTGTGCCGCCGTCAGCGCATGGCCGCCCTCGCCGACGACGGTGTCGAGGCCGGCGTCGAGCGCGCGCACCCACACCAGCGCCCCGACCGCGTCGAGTGCGGCGGTGACGTCGTCCACGGTCGCGTCCGGCCGGGCCAGCCGCAGGTCCTCGATCAGCGGGCCCGCGAACACGTGCACCTCCTGGCTGACGATCGCGACGTGACGCCGCAGCCGGTCCCCGAGGTCGGCGATCGGCACGCCGCCGAGCCGCACCGCGCCCGACGTCGACAGCAGCGAACCGGCCGCCAGCGCCGCGAGCGTCGTCTTGCCGGCGCCCGTGGAACCGACCAGCGCCACCCGCTCCCCCGGCTCGATCCGCACGCTCACGCCGTGCAGCACCTCGTGGTCGTCGTCGTAGCCGTGCCGCACATCGACCAACTCGAGTGACGCATCGGCAGGGTCGGTGGTCCTGCCCTCGTCGTCCGACTCCGGGATCCGCAGCACGCCCACCAGTCGGGCGAGACTCGCGCCGGCCGACTGCACCTCGTCGAACGTGAAGAGCAGCGTGCCGATCGGGTTGAACAGACGATGGAACAGCAGGGCCGCGGTGGTGGTCTGACCGACGGTGACAACGTCCTGCTTCACGAGCGCGAACCCGACCGCGAGGATCACCGCCAGTCCCACGAACTCGGCTCGGTTGCCACGCCCCGCGAAGCGGGTGAACAGCCCGAACACCCCGACGGCAACATCACGCGCCTCCGCCGACGCCCGGTCGATGTCCGCGAGATGACGGTCCTCGAGGCCGTACGCACGGACCGTGCGCACACCCTGCATGCTGCTGATCAGCGCCTGCGAGCGCCGCCCCATCGCGACGCGCTCCTCGGCGTACAGCGGGCCCGACCGGGGCAGATACCAGCGCAGCGCGAGCGCGTACATCGGCAGCGCGACCATCCCGGCCAGACCCAGCCGCCAGTCGATGCCGACCATCGCCACCATGCTCAGCACCACCAGCAGCAGCGCGGACACCAGCCCCGGCACGACGTCGGCGACGGCCTTGCCGATCACCGAGACGTCGTCGCCGACGCGGGAGAGCAGATCCCCCTTGCCGACGCGCTCGACCGTCGGGATCGGCAGCCGCAGCGCCCGCGCCACCACCCGCTCCCGCAGCCGCGCCAGCGTGCCCTCGCCCAGGCGCGCGATGAGATACGAACCCAACCCGGTGAGCGCGCCCGCCACGATCGCGGCGGCCGTGATGACGGCGACGACCCCGACGATCGTCGACGCCGGGGCGCCCTCACGCACCCGATCGACGAGGACACCGAACACGTACACCGGGACCACCGCGGCCGCCGCCGCGATCAGCCCGACGAGCAGGGTCAGTGTCGCCAGGCCCTTGCGCCGGCCCAGTTCGCCGCGCAGCCAGCGCCAGCTCTCCGAGGCCGACGCGATCGGCAGCAACTGCCGCTCCGGGGCGCTCATCGCAGCACCGCCTTCCGGTAGTTCTCGTCGGTGGCCGACAGCCCGGCGTGGGTGCCCTCGGCGGCGCTGCGGCCGTCCGCGAGGACCACCACGCGGTCGGTGACGGACAGCAAAGCCGGGCTGCTGGTGATGAGGATCGTCGAGTGCGCGCGGGTGCCACCGTGACGGCCGGCCGCGATGCCGTCGGCGATCGCGTGTTCGGTCACGGCGTCGACCGCGGTGGTGGGATCGTGCAGCACCAGCACCGGGGCCTGCGCCGCCAGCGCCCGGGCGAGCGCGACCCGCTGCCGCTGACCACCCGACAGGCTCGCGCCCCGATCGGTCACCTCGTGATCGAGACCGTCCGGATGCGCGTCCACGACGTCGACGGCGGCCGACGCCCGCAGCACGTGCTGCACGACGTCGTGGTCGGCGTCCGCGGCCCCGGCCGTGACATTGGAGTGCACGGTGCCGGCGAACAGATCCGTGTGGTGAGGTTCGACGAGGATCGTGCGGCGCGCGTGCACGAGCCCCAGCTCCGTTACGTCGACGCCGCCGATCCGCACCTCGCCCGCGCGACGGTCGGGCGGCACCTGCCCCGACAGGACCTCGGCGAGCGCCTCGGCATCCTCGGGCCGGTACGCGACGATTCCGAGGAGCTCGCCCGGTGCGACGTCGAGGGTGACGCCGTCGAGGGACCGGTACGCGACCGACCGCAGCCGCACGTCGCTCGCGCCGGAGGGTTCGACGGTCCCGGTCGGGAGCAGCGGCTCGGCGTCGAGCACCAACGCGAGACGATCCGCCGACGCCCGCGCGTTCGCGTAGTAGCCGGGCACCCGCGCGAGCATGCCGAGCGGTTCCGAGATGAACTGCGCCAGGCCGACGACGGTGATCAGCTCGCCGACCGAGATGCGGCCGTCGAGCGCGAACCAGCCCGCGAACCCGGCCACCGCCACCGCGAGCAGCGCGCTGACCGTCGTCGACACCCCGACGAACACACCGGTCGCCTTCGCGGCCCGCATCGTCGCGGCCAGCGCGCCGCGGCTGACGTCGCCGTAGCGCCGCGCGGCGGTGGCCTCCGCGCCGATGCCCCGCAGCGGCCGCAGACCGCTGACCAGATCGGTCGCCATGCCCACCGCCCGCGCGGTGGTCTCCTGCTGGGCCGTCACCCGACGGGTGATCAACGGCGCCGCCAATTGCAGCAGGCCGAGCACGACGGGGGTGCCGATCAGCACCGCCAGTCCGAGCGGAACGTCGATCCACAGCAGCGCGATCGCCGACGCGATCAACGCGGTGAGCGCGGCCGCGACGCGCGGGACCACGTCGAGGATCCAGGCCTCGCGGTCCGCGTCGGACGTGGACACCGTCAGCAGTTCACCGGCCCGCAGGTCGGTGCGGACCCCGCGCGGATCGAGGATCCGTCCGGCGACCTCGACGCGGAGGCGATGCGCCTCCTGCTGGACGGCGACGACGATGAATCGGGCACCGAAACGCCACGCCGACGTCAGCACCACGAACAGCGCGGCGAGCGCGGCCAGCCACACCACCAGCGCGGTGACGTCGCCGGTCTCGATGGCGCGGTCGACGATCACGCCGATCGCGATCGGCACCGCCGTTTCCGCCACCTGATGCAGGCTCACCAGGACCGTGCCCGCGATCAGACGCGCACGATTCCGTGCCAACGTGCGGCGCAGCACCGCGGTACCACCTGCCATCAACCCTCCAGCCCTCGACCACAGCGTGTGTTAGTAGACCCTAACCCGGTGGTGAGTGGCGCTGACCGGGGCAGTTCTCATAGAGTCGCAGTCAGGAACTACCTGCTCGTGAAGTAGCAGCAAGCCGGAAGGAACAAGATGGCCGCGAAGACGACCGCCGAGAACGAGATCGCGGACGAGGACCTCGAGCCCGTAGCCGACGAGACCGCCCGGCAGGCCCAGCGCGTCGTCGCTGCGTATGCCACGGACGCCGACGAGTGCCGCATGCTGCTCTCGATGCTCGGCATCGGACCTGCCGCGAAGCTCGACTGACGAACGACGACTGAGAAAGAGTAGGAAATCCGTGGCTGAGCTCTCGGAATTATCGAACAGTTCCGAGGGCGCTGCGGGCGCCGACTCCGATGACGCGGAGCGCGGAGGATCCGACTTCGTCGTCGTCGCAAACCGTCTGCCGGTCGATCTCGAGAAGCTGCCGGACGGCACCACGCGCTGGAAGCGCAGCCCCGGCGGTCTCGTCACGGCCCTCGAGCCGATCCTGCGCAACAACAAGGGCGCCTGGGTGGGCTGGCCGGGCGTCCCCGACGTGGACCTCGAGCCCATCGTCGAGGACGGCCTCGACCTGTACCCCGTGCGGCTGAGCTCGCAGGAGGTCGCGGACTACTACGAGGGCTTCTCCAACGCCACCCTGTGGCCGCTGTACCACGACGTCATCGTCAAGCCGGAGTACCGGCGTGAATGGTGGAACGCCTACGTGGAGGTGAACCGGCGCTTCGCCGAGGCCACGTCCGAGGCGGCCGCCGAGGGTGCCACCGTCTGGATCCAGGACTATCAGCTGCAGCTGGTGCCGAAGATGCTGCGGATGCTGCGCCCCGATCTGACCATCGGCTTCTTCCTGCACATCCCGTTCCCGCCGGTCGAGCTGTTCATGCAGATGCCGTGGCGGCGCGAGATCGTCGAGGGACTGCTCGGTGCCGACCTCATCGGCTTCCATCTGCCCGGCGGCGCACAGAACTTCATGTTCCTCGCGCGCCGTCTCGCCGGCCAGCAGACCTCGCGCGGCACGGTCGGTGTGCGGTCCAAGCTCGGCGTCGTCCAGGTCGGATTCCGCACCGTGCGGGTGGGCGCCTTCCCGATCTCCATCGACTCCGGCAAGCTCGACGAGCTGTCCCGGCGCAAGTCGATTCGCGACCGCGCCAAGCAGATTCGCAAGGAACTCGGCAACCCCAAGCACATCATGCTCGGCGTGGACCGCCTCGACTACACCAAGGGCATCGACGTCCGACTCGACGCGTTGTACGAGCTGCTCAACGAGGGCCGGGTCGATCCGGCCGACACCGTCATGGTGCAGCTCGCCACCCCCAGCCGGGAGCGTGTGGAGAGCTACGTCCAGATGCGTGGTGCGATCGAGCAGACCGTCAGCCGCATCAACGGCGAGTACGCCGAGGTGGGCCGCCCGGTGGTGCACTACATCCACCGGCCCATCGGCCGCGACGAGCTGATCGCGTTCTTCGTCGCCGCCGACGTCATGCTCGTGACGCCGCTGCGTGACGGCATGAACCTCGTCGCCAAGGAGTACGTCGCGTGCCGCAGCGACCTCGGCGGCGCCCTACTGCTCAGCGAATTCACCGGCGCCGCAGCCGAACTCCGCCAGGCCTTCCTGTGCAACCCCCACGACCTCGACGACGTCAAGGACAAGATGGAGGAAGCACTGAACCAGAACCGGGAGGACGGGCGACGCCACATGCGCGCCCTGCGCCGCCAGGTTCTCGCGCACGACGTCGACCGCTGGGCCCGCTCGTTCCTCGACGCACTCAGCCGGCAGGGCGTCGCCGGGGCGGCTCTGCTGCCCGCGGACGGCGAGTACACCGAATAGGACTGCCACCGAACGACAATGGGCTCCCGCGCTGTGCGGGAGCCCATTGTCGTTCGGTCGTTCGGTTCGATCGCTACACCGGCGCGAGTCGCCCTGTCAGCCAGCGATCGCCGTCCTTGTGCATCTCCATCCGCACCCGGCTGCCGGTGGTGGCGGCGTCCGGCATGTCCTCACTGGTTGTGATCTGGTTGACGTACAGCAGCACCACCGCGTCGTCAGGGCTCGCCGATTCGATCGCCCCCGCCTGCACTGTGGCTTCGACGGTGATCTTCTTCTCCTTGGCGCCCGGCGCGATCGTTTCCTTCACCAACTTGTCGTAGTCGGCCTTGAAGTCACCGGTGAGACCGTCACCGGCGGCAGCCAACTGCTGGTCGACGTCGTTGAAGTTGTAGGACAGCATCGCCGTAGCCTGAGCCGTTGCCGCCTGGACCGCGTCGGTCCTGGCTTGTTCGGTGGCGCGATCCTGCAGGTAGCCCCAGCCCAGAAACCCGACGCCCACCAGCAGGGCTGCAACCACCACGCCGGCGACGGCCACGAGCGCCATCGGCAACGAGGACTTCACGGACTCGGACGCGAGCTCGGTCGGCGGCAAACCTGTGTCGGTGCTCATACCAGCGCCCTCGTTCTCAACACTCTTGTCGGTCACGGCACGAACTCCACTTTCGAAGCGGTCAACGTCCCGTCGTTGTCGGTCACCGTGACTCGCATCCGGAAGTCACGCGTACCGTTCTGCGCTCCGTCGGGGGTAGTCACATCGGCGCGCGCGGACACGAGAACCTTTGCGGTGTCCTCGCTGTCGCTCTCGATTCCGGACGCGACGATCCGGCCCACCGTGGTCACGCCGGCTTCCTTCACGATGCTGACGAACGGGTCCTCGCGGCCATCGAACTCGGACTTGAACTCGCCGCTCGCCCCCGCCAGGATCTTCTCGACATCTTCCTTGGCAGTCTCCGGCTTGATCGTCGTGAGATTGAGGACCGTCTGCTGAGCGGTTCCCATGAAGGCTTCTCGCCGGGCGTCACGATCATTGGCGGCCATCCGCTCGAACACCAACCACCCACCGACCCCGAGAAGCGCCACGATCACCAAGCCCACAGCGATCATGGCCGCCAGCGCCCCGCGGCTCCGACCGGGGTCGGTCGAGGCGGCCGGGTTCCGATCGTCCGACGCAGCCTCCCCCGCCGGACCCGAGAGGTTTGCTGCCTCGGTGTCCGCGGAGGATTCCGTCGCCGAGGCGTCCACGACCGGCGTCCGGGCCTTCTCCAACGTGATAATGCCTGTGGGGCTGGTACCCGAGTCGGCAGACTGTACGTTCTTCACCGACTGTGCGCCGTCGCCGTTCGCCGGTCCCGCACTGCGACTGGCACGCCGACGTGTCGGCCGCTTGTACTCGTCGGGTGTCAGCCCTGCTGACGTGTCATCATCGTCTGCCACGTCGTGTCCTCTCTCGGTGTTCCTCCCGCAAGCCCCGGCTGCGAGTACAGCAGGCCGTCGGGCCCGACGTACTTGCCCGTCGTCGGGTCGTAGGGGCGCGCTGTGGCAGGCACATTCGCGCTCCCGACGCTCGCCGGAGCCGTCGTGTACGAGGGTACAGACGGATCCTGCGGCGGCCCACTGGGCGGGTTGTTGCCCAGCGGAACGTATCCACCTGCGCTACGGCACTCCTCGGGCGAAGCGGCCCGCTTGCCCGGGACCTCCATGCACGGGTAGTTGCGCGCACCGCGAACTGTGGTCGGGTCGTCCTGCGCCACCTTGCAGAAGAGGTCCGACGGCGTGGGAGGAGTCGTCCTCTCGTTCGGTGCACGCCACTGGTCGGCCGGGAGGAAGCCCGTGGTGCACGGCGGCGGATCGTTCACCTGCAGCGCGAAGTTCACGATCGCTCCGTCGTCGATCGGTCCCTTCATCGCGATGGTCAGCAACGAAGACACCAGCGGCGGATAGATCACGAGCACCTGCTCGATGCTCTTGTGGTAGATCGTGGAGACCTCGCCGACACTCACCAGATTGGCGAGTAGCAGCGGCAGGGTCGGCTTCAACTCCTGGAACAGGGCGTTGGCCTCGTTCGCCGCGTTCGGCGTCTGCGCCAGCACGCTGCGGATCTGAGGATCGCTGGCGCGCAACTGGTTCGAGAATGTCACCAGGTCCTGGGTCCACGCCCGAATCGCGTCGCTCGTGACCACCTGCGTGTCGAGCAAGCCCTCGGCCTGTTCGATCAGCGTCTTGGTGGCGTCCGAGTTGGCGTTGGCCTCTTGGACGAACAGTCGCGCCGAGTCGATGAGTCGCTGCAGATCCGGACCGGCGCCGTTGAACGCCTTGAACGACTCGTCGACCACGGTGCGCAACTGTGTGTTCGAGATGCTCTGGACGAGTGTGTTCGCCTGGTCGAGCATCGCGCCGACGTCCTGCGGAATGCTCGTGCGGCCCACGGGAATCACGTCCCCGTCGGTAAGGTACGGCTCCGAATCTGTGCGCGGAATCAGGTCGACGTACTGCTCACCGACCGCGGACACGCTCTTGACCGCCGCGTCGAGGTCCGCGGGGATGTCGTAGCTGCTGCTGATCGACAGCTTCGCGTCCACACCGTCCTCGGTGAGCACTACGTCCTCGACCTTGCCGATATTGGTGCCGCGGAACGCGACATTGGCGTTGACGTACAGCCCACCACTCGAGGGCAGTTGCACGGTCACCCGGTTCTGCCCGATGCCGAACAGCGCGGGCAGTTGCACGTACTGGGTGGCCATCACGACCAGACCGATGACGGTCAGGATCGAGAAGATCACCAACTGAATGCGGACGAACCTCGAGAGCATCATGGCGTCGGCGCTCCTAGTTGCGGAAGGCCAGGAATCTGCAGCGACGGAATATCGTTCGCCGTCGCAGGTTTGGGCTTGGGCTGGATCAGATCAGGCTTCTTCGGCTCGGGGATCTTGAGCGGATCGTTGGTCTGGCCGGCCGTGCCCGCCAACGTCCCGAGCGCGCCCTCGACACCTGCGAGTGTCGAACCGAGACCCGTCTGGTCGATGAAGTTGCTGGTCAGGCGCTCGTTGGTCAGATCGATCATCATGTTGAGGTTCGCGTAGTCGCCCTGGAACACCTGATCCATGTACTTCATCGTGAACGGGAAGGTCAGCATCAGCGACAGCACCTCGGTCAGGTTGTTACCCGTGCCGGCGAGCTGCTCCAGAAGCGGTGACAGCGAAGCAAGATTCGCCTTCAGATCGTCGCCACTCGCGTTGATCACGCGCGTCGCGGTCTCGCTGAAGTTACCCAGTGCCACGAGCGCGTTCGTCAGGTTCTGACGCTGCGCCACCAGCACCTCGAGGGCAGGGGGAATCCCGTCCAGAGCGCGGTTCAGCGTGTCGGTCTGCTGGTTCACCGTGCCGGCCAGTCGATCGATCCCCTCCATGGCGGAGATGATCTGGGTGCGCTGGTCGTCGAGACTGCCCACAAGCTGATCGAGTTGCGGTAGGAGGTCCCTGATCGAATCCTCGCGCCCGCCGAGGGCCGCGTTGAGTTCCCGGGTGATGTCGTTGATCTGCGCCAGGCCACCGCCATTGAGCACGACCGACAGGGACGACAGCGTCTGCTCCGTCGTGGGGTATGCGCCCGCTCGCTCGAGCGGGATGACGTCCCCGTCCTTCAAGGTTCCCTGCGGGGCGATGCCCACCGGGGGCGCCAACTCGAGGTGCTGCGAACCGAGCAGGCTGGTCTGCCCGATCTTCGCCGTCGTGTTGGCCGGCAACTGCACGTCCTTGTTGAGCGACACCGTGACGAGGGCGTGCCAGTCCTGTACCTCTATGCCGGTGACCGCGCCGACCGTGACGTCGTTCACCCGAACCGGTGAGTTCTGCGACATGGTCGTCACGTTCGGCATCTGGACCTGAACGGTGTACGAGTCGTCTCCTCGGCCTTCGGTGCCCGGCAACGGAACCGAGTTGAGACCGTTCCACTCGCAGCCTGTCACGGCCATGGTGAGGGTGAGGGCGATGGCCGACGTGGCCAGCACTCGGGTTCGCTTGCGGTTCCGGGTCATCGCCCACCTCCCGGATTGAGCAGTTCGCCGAGGTCCTTGGGCACCTGGACCGACGGCATAGTGAAGAGCGGCGCAATCTCGGAGGATGACGGTCCGGACGGCGCCCGCGCCGGCACCTGGCCGGCGAGACTCGGCGGGCTGAACTCGATCTGCTCCGGCAGAGCACCCTGGGAATCCGCAACACGCGTCAGGATCGCCGGGTAGTTCGTCGTGATCGAGTTGAGCACCGGGCCGAGGAACTGAGCGCAAAGATCTGCCGATCGATCCGAATCGTTGGTTTCGAGCCCCGCGATGAGGCCACAGACCATGTTGATCGGGTTCCTTGCGTTGCTCGCGGCCAGAACACCGTTCACTGATCCCTGTTTGGGGGTGTAGATGTCCTTGAAGTTCGCCAGCGCGTTCGGTGCGACATGCAGAACCTGCTCGAGCTGCGGGCGCTTCTCGACGAGCACCGAGGTCGCGTCCGCCAACCGGCCGACCTGCTCGGTGAGTGAGGCGCGGTTCTCGGTGACGAAGCGGTTCACGTCGCCGATCGCGACGTCGAGATCCTGCAGCGCCGTACCGAGTTCGTCACTGGTGTCGGCCAGCAGCGACGACACGGACTGCAGGCGTCCGCCGAACTGCACGATCTGCTGGTTGCTCGACGAGAGTGCCGACACGAACACCTGCAGGTTGCGGATGGTCGCGAACAGATCGGTTCGCCCGTCGGACAGGGTCTTCATCGTGTCGGACAGCTCGCGCAGCGTGCTGCGCAGTGCGTCACCGTTGCCGTCGAGATTGTCCCCGACGGTGTCGATGAAGTTACCGAGCGAGCCCTGATCGGCGCCGCCCTGTGGACCGAGGGCGTCCGACAGCTTCGTCAGCTCCGTCTTGATCTCGTCCCACTCCACCGGAACAGCGGTGCGCTCCATCGGAATCTCGGCACCGTCTGCCAGCGCCTCTCCCCCGGTGTACACCGGGGTGAGCTGCACGAACCGCGCAGCGACGAGGCTGGGCGCGATGATGACCGCCTTGGCGTCGGCCGGGATGTCCACCGAGCGATCGATGTTCATGACGACCGTCGCGCCGGTTCCGTTGGGGTCGATGCTCTCGATCGAGCCCACCTTCACACCTAGCACTCGAACGTCGTCGCCGGCGTACAAGCCTGTGGTGGAGGGGAACTGCGCCGTGATGGTGGTCTTTCCGAGCCCGGGGAACAGGTAGATCACCCCGGCCACGAGAACGGCAACCACGACGACGGCAGCGCCGCCGATCGTCAGCCACTTCTTCCTCGTACTTGTCTGCTGCTGTTGGTCGCTCATCGGTTCGGGTCCTTGAGCTCGGTCGTCAATGGCGGGAGCTGGGCGAGGTCCTGCGGCACATGCTCGGGCCACAACAGTTGATCGACCGCAGTCTGCGTGAGCGCGCTGACGCTGAAGTTCGCGACATACGCCATGAAGAACGGGCCACTGCCGACAGCCTCGCCCAGCGAACGCGCGTACGGCGCCAGCCCCTCGAGCGCCTGGCCGATGTTGTCCTTGTTGTTCTGCAGGTTCGCGACGACCGCGTTGAGCTTGTCGAGCGTCGGCTTCATCTGCTGCTCGTTGTCCTGAACCAGACCGGTGAGCTGCTGCGAGACCGACGAGACATTCGTGATCAGCTCACTGATCGCGTTGCGACGACGGTCGAGTTCGCCGAGCAACTGGTTGCCGTCGAGGATCAGCGTGTTGATCTGGTCGCTGCGGTCCGCGAGGATCTTCGTCACGCCCTCGGCCCGGCCCAGCAGGTCCTTCAGGGACTCGTCTCGCGAGTTGATGCTCTGGGACAGGCGAGTGACGCCGTCGAGCGCGGCGCGCAATTCGGGCGGGGTGTCGGAGAGCGTCTCCGACACCGCGTTGAGCGACTCGTTGAGCTGGTTCGTGTCGAGATCCGAGACGGTCGAGGTGAGGTCCCCGAGCGCATCGTTGAGCGAGTACGGAGAGTTGGTGCGCTCCAACGGAATGGTGCTGCCGACCTTCATGACGTCCTCGCCCTCGGAGGTCACTTGAAGCGACTTGCGTCCGAGGATCGTGTTGGTCTTGATGTCAGCGCCCGAACTGCCGCCGAGGCGAATACCCTCGTTCATCGAGAAGG
The DNA here is from genome assembly GCF_003350365.1 of Rhodococcus sp. AG1013. Classification (NCBI taxonomy): domain Bacteria; kingdom Bacillati; phylum Actinomycetota; class Actinomycetes; order Mycobacteriales; family Nocardiaceae; genus Rhodococcus; species Rhodococcus sp. AG1013. Next base: position 15,129 of record NZ_QQAT01000006.1, on the reverse strand, counting down.
CGACCCGCACTTCGGCACCGTCGAGTTCGATATTCTCCACCTTGCCGACGTTGACGCCGGCGAGGGTCACGAAGTCGCCGGGCATAAGCCCGCCCGCGTCCTCGAACAGCGCCTCGTAGCGCACGTTGCCGAACAGGAACGGCAGTCTGTCGTACTGCAGTCCAGCCAGCACCAGGCACGCCGATACAGCGACACCGATGATGCCGATGCGCGTGAGATTCCGCTCACCCTTGGCCATCGAATGCACACCTCCCCGTCGTCTGAAGCGGTGTGGTCGGCAGGTTCACCCGCAGTTCCTTCCCGTCGGGCCCGGAGAACTTGAACGCTACTTCGCACGTATAGAACTGGAAGAACGCGCCGTATGAACCCGTGCGGATCAGCTTCCGGTACGCCTCAGGCAACCGCTCGAGCACCCAGTTGATGTCGTCCTGGCCGTTCTGCAGGTTCGTCGCGAGATCGCTCGCGTGGGCGATCGTCGACTGCAGATCCGGACGCGCTCCTTGGAGCAGCTGCGCGAGATCGTCGGTCGCCGTAGCGATCTTCGGGATCGCGGCGCCGATCGGGTCCTTGTCCTGCGCCAAGCCGCTCACCAATTGCTGGAGCTGGTCGATCGTCGACGAGAACTGGTCACCCTTGTCGTTGATGGTCGTCAACGTGGTGTTCAGGTTCGTGATGACGTCACCGATCAGCTTGTCCCGGTCGGCGAGCGTGGACGTGAACGAACTGGTGTTGCCGAGCAACGACACCAGCGTGCCGCCCTGTCCCTGAAGGACGTGCAGCAGCGCGCCACTCAGATCGTTGACCTGCTCGGCGCTGAGTCCCCGGAGCAGCGGCTTGAAGCCACCCAGCAGCAGGTCGAGGTCGAGGGCCGGCGCTGTCTGCGACTCCGGGATGGTCCCGCCCGTGTCGAGCGGCGCCGTCGAGCCCTCGCCCTCGAGCAGTTCGAGGTACCGGTCACCGACGAGGTTCTCGTAGCGGACCGTGGCCCGGGTGCTCTGCACCAGAGGGTATTTCGCATCGACGTCGAACGTCACCTTGGCGAGGTTGTCGGAGTTCACCTCGACGCCCTTGACCGTGCCCACGGGGACACCCGCGATCCGCACCTTCTCCCCGGACTTGAGACCGGACGCGTTGGTGAACACCGCACGGTAGCCGTCGGTGCTGCTGAATCGGGCCTGACTGAACACGATTGCCAAACCGGCGAAGATCAGCACCATGACAGTGGTGAACGCGAGGAACTTGACTGTGGTCGCGCGCATCAGTTCCGACCCTCCGCAACCGGGGTTCCTCCGTAGAGCATCTGGAACAGAGTGGGCATGCTGATGGTGCTCTTCGTCGACGGCATGTACGGGGTGTTCGCGTTGTCCGTCACGACGAACGGCGCGTTGCCGTCACGCTTTGGATCGAAGTCGGGCAGGCCCCAGCAGCTCGGACCACCGGTGGCGTTGACCTTCGGCAGATCCCGCGGGTACGTGTACGGCTCGAGGCCAGCCAGGAAGCTCGAACTCATCGCGAAGCCTGCCTGGCCGCCGCCCTCGATCTGCTCGGCCATCGGGCGGGCCTTGTTGAGGCCGACAATGAGGCACGAGATGGCGGGCGAGTAGCCCGACAGCAGGGCCGTGGTCGGCTCCAGCAGGTCGAGTGCCCGAGTCAGGTTCGCCTCGTTGTCGGTGAGCAACTGGTTGCCGTTGTTCGCCAGCGCCACCGCGTTCTCCAGCGTCATTCGCAGGTTCTCCCGCTCCTCGACGATGCTGCCGCTGGTCGCGGTCAGATTGCCGAGCAATGTCATCAGGTCCGGTGTGACGTCGGCGTACGTGTTGGTCACGGTGGCCGCCGCGTTGAGGTCCTGCTTCAGCTGCGGCAGAGTCGGATTCATCTTCTTCAGGTACGCATCCGTCTCGCCCAACAGCTCTCCCAGCTCGTTACCGCGTCCGTTGAGCGCCGACGAGATGGCACCGAGCGTCGCGTTGAGCTTCTCCGGCTCGATCTGCTGCAGCAGCGTCGACAGGTTCTGGAACAGCGTGTTGAACTCGACGGTGACGCTCTCGGCGCCGATCACCGAGCCCGGCTGAAGGGACTTGGGCGACGGATCGCTCGGAGTAACGAAGTTGACGTACTTGGCGCCGAACACCGTGGTCGACTTGATCTCGACGGGAGAGTTCGCGGGAATGAGGTGCAGCTGCGACGGATCCATGTCGAGCTTGATCCGGGCCTGGCCGTCGACCTCGTCGATTGAAGCCACCCGACCGACTTCGACACCACGGAGTTTGACCTTGGCATCGGGTTCCATGACCAGGCCTGAGCGTGAGGCTGTCACCGTGACCGGTTCGCTCTTCGTGAATCCACCGACGAACATCGTCAGCGCCACCACGACGATCGCCACGAGGCCGAGCACCATCACGGCCGCAGCGAGTTTCGTCTTCCACCTTGCTTCGGGCATCGTCCCCCCTATCCCGAGAGGTTGAAGTTGCCGGACTGGCCGTAGATGGCCAGCGAGATCAGCAGGGTCACGGTCACGACGGCGATGAGCGAGGCGCGGACCGCGTTACCGACCGCGACACCGACACCGACGGGACCGCCGCTTGCGTTGAAGCCGTAGTAGGTGTGGATCAACATCACGGCCACGCCCATCACGATCGCCTGCACGAACGACCACAGGATGTCTGTCGGTATGAGGAACGTCGAGAAGTAGTGGTCGTAGACGCCGCCCGACTGCCCGTTGAACACAACGGTCGCGAACCGGCTCGCGACGAACGACGCGATCACGGCGAGCGAATACAGCGGGACGATCGCGATGATGCCGGCCATCACACGTGTCGACACCAGGTACGGAACCGACGGAATGGCCATCGATTCGAGCGCGTCGATCTCCTCCGAGACGCGCATGGCACCGAGCTGCGCGGTGGAGCCGGCGCCGATGGTGGCGGCCAGGCCGATGCCCGCGATGACCGGAGCAGCGATGCGCACGTTGATGAACGCGGAGAAGAAGCCGGTGAGGGCCTCGACGCCGATGTTCCCGAGCGAACTGAAGCCCTGGACGGCAATCACACCGCCTGTGAACAGCGTCAGGAAGCCGACGATGACGACGGTGCCGCCAATGACGGCGAGCGCGCCTGTACCCATGCCGATCTCGGCGATCAGGCGGATTACTTCCCTCCGATAGTGCACCAGCGCGCGCGGCGCCCCCACGAGCGCGCGCCAGAAGAACAGCGCCTGCTCGCCAACCTTGTCCACCGACCGCGACGTTCTTGCGATCCGCCGCCGAGTGCGGACGAAACGCCCCGATGCCACCAGAGCCATCTACTTCACCCCCCTGTCACTCATCCGGACGTCAGCTTGATACCGATGGCGGTGATGAGCACGTTGACCACGAACAGCGCCATGAACGAGAACACGACGGTCTGGTTGACGGCGTCGCCGACGCTCTTGGCGCCGCCCCGGACATTCATCCCGAGATACGCGGCCATGAGACCGGCGATCATTCCGAACAGACCGGCCTTGAGCATCGAGATCATCAACTCGCCGAAGCCGGTGAGGAGGGTGATGCCGTTGACGAAGGCACCCGGATTGACGTCCTGCACGTACACGGAGAAGAGGAAACCGCCGAGGATACCGATGGTGCAGACCAGGCCGTTGAGCAGGAGCGCAACCGCGGTGGAGGCCAGCACTCGCGGCACCACCAGTCGGTGGATCGGATTGATGCCGAGCACGCGCATCGCGTCGATCTCTTCGCGGATGGTTCTCGCTGCGAGGTCCGCGCAGATCGCGGTCGCGCCGGCACCGGCAACGATGAGCACCGTGACGATCGGGCCGACCTGCGTGACCGCGCCGAGGGCCGCACCCGCGCCGCTGAGGTCGGCCGCACCGATCTCCCTCAGCAGGATGTTGATCGTGAAGCTCACCAGCACCGTGAACGGGATCGCGACAAGCACGGTCGGAATCATCGACACGCGGGCGACGAACCATGCCTGATCGATGAACTCCCGCCGTTGAAACGGACGCGAAAAGACGGCCTTGAGCGTGTCCGCCGACATCGCGAAGAATCCGCCGGCCGCTCTCAGGGGTACTTCGAGGAGGTCGACCACTCTTCCTCCTCACCAGTACTCGTAACTCGTCGTTGTCGATCGCGTGTGCGCCGATCGCTTCCGCGACGCAACACATCCCCCAGAGCGCCCGAACAGCACAAACGCCCTGTGATCCAGGTCATATTAACTAGAACGTGTTCACCTGTCAAAGGTCCACCGTGTCCGAGTCTCAGAATTCCACTCGCGGGACCCGAAACCCCGACGCGCGCCACGCCCCGAAGCGGCGACACCGGACGTTGCACACGGCCGGCCGGGACGCCGAGCGGCTGAACGCCCGGAACGTCGATCCACCCCATAAACGAGCCTGAACAGCGCCTTCGCCGCGGCCGTGAAGGAGACGCCATGGCCGTCCGGCGCCACGATCCGACGTCCCGAAATAGCCCGGATCGACAACCCACTCCGATCGCCGCGCTCATCCAGAACCGCAATCAACCCCATCCCCGAGCGCCCCGGACCGGCAGGAGCCGACAGAAAAACTGGAACGCGTTCTAGACACCAGTACAGCGTTCTGCGGCGGCATGCCCCCGAAGTACTACTCCCCCGACGCACCGACTCACGTCGCGCGCGTCCGCCCCATCTTCGTCCGCATTCGTCCTGCATGTATCGAAAATCCCGCAATCTCCCGTTACAGGGGAGATTGCGGGACACGGTTGCGAGGAGCGGCCTCGATCAGCCGAGACCCTTCAGCGCCTCGGATGCGGAGAACATGCGTTCGGGATCGCGATCGTCGAAGTACGCGCCCATCTCGTTCGCGAGATCGGCAGGCGTCCACTGCGCCGCCGCGTCGAACCGCTGTTCCACGACGGGGGCCGCCATCAGCGCGACCATGGGGCCGTAGACGACGAATACCTGACCGTTGACCTTGTCCGCCGCCGGCGACGCCAGGTACGACACGAGCGCGGCAACATGCTCGGGCGACAGCGGATCGATCTCGCCCTCGGGAGCGTCACCGAAGACGGACTCCGTCATCGACGTCCGGGCACGGGGGCAGATGGCATTGGCGCGCACACCGTACCGGGACAGGCCACGCGCTGCCGACAGCGTCAGCGCCGTGATTCCGGCCTTCGCGGCGCCGTAGTTCGGCTGTCCGGCCGGGCCGAGTAGTCCGGCCTCGGATGACGTGTTGATCAGCCGGCCGTAGACGGGCGCACCGGCCGCCTTCGACTGGTCCCGCCAGAACGTGGCGGCGTTGCGGGAAAGAAGGAAGTGTCCACGCAGGTGGACCTTGAGGACGAGGTCCCATTCCTCGTCGGACATACCGAACAGCATGCGGTCGCGGACGATGCCCGCGTTGTTGACGACGATGTCGACGCCGCCGAGGCCCTGCGCCGCGGCCATGAGCGCGTCCGCAGTGGACCGCTCGCCGACGTCACCGGCGACGAACTCGACTTTTCCACCGAGAGTGCGGATTTCGTCCAGCGTGGACTCGACCGCGTCGTTGATACCGAGATCGTTGACGACGACCGCCGCCCCGGACTGTGCCAGGCCGATCGCCTCGGCCCGGCCGAGGCCGGAACCCGAGCCGGTCACGATTGCGACCTTGCCCTCCAGGCTGACCTCGCGACTGTTGACTGCACTCATGAACGCGCTCCCGTACCCGTGACGTCGACCGGCCTCGTGCCGATCGGTGCCTCGTCGCTGCGGCTGCCGGCGACGCGGCCAATGTAGAACGTGTTCTACATTGGCCGCAAGGCTCGGTCTAGTGTTCGGTCAGTGCAGCGCGCGGGCACTGCGCGATCGCGGAACGAACGTCGGCTTCCCTGTCGGCCGGGGGCACGGGTGCCGAGATGATCAACTCCTCGTCGTCATCCAGATCGAAGATGTCGGGAGCGATTCCGACGCACACGCCGTTCGCCTCGCAGCGATCCCTGTCGACCCTGACCTCCATGACCATTCCTCTTTTCACATTCGTTCGAAAGACTCGCGGAAAGCGCGTTGCACCGGGCTGCGGTCCAACGACTTCGGTCATAAGACTAGAACCTGTTTCACTGCTGTGCAATGATTCGGACAACCATCCTCGACGCGGCTGCTGCACGGCTCCGCCTCGGTGACGGACAGCCCGCCGCACGGCCTCGAACACCACAGCCGTGGCCCGCGATCTTTCCAGAAACCGTGCCGAATCCCGCGATTCCGCGCCGACGATAGCCTGGATTGGAGAAACCAAGTGGATATCACCTACACCGCGGAGCAGCAGAAGCTGCGCGAGGAATTGCGAAGCTACTTCGCGAAATTGATGACTCCGGAACGTCGCGAAGCACTGATGGCGACCACCGGCGAGTACGGCGCAGGAAACGTCTACCGCGAGGTCGTCCAGCAGATGGGCCAGGACGGGTGGCTCACCCTCGGCTGGCCCAAGGAGTACGGCGGCCAGGAGCGGTCCGCGATGGATCAGCTGATCTTCGTCGACGAGGCCGCGATTGCGGGTGCGCCGGTGCCGTTCCTGACGATCAATTCGGTCGCGCCGACGATCATGCATTTCGGTACGCCCGAACAGAAGGCGTTCTTCCTGCCCAAGATCTCCGCGGGTGAACTGCACTTCGCGATCGGCTACTCCGAGCCTGGCGCCGGCACCGATCTCGCGTCGCTGCGCACGTCCGCGGTCAAGGACGGCGACGACTACGTCATCAACGGCCAGAAGATGTGGACGAGCCTCATCCAGTACGCCGACTACGTCTGGCTCGCGTGCCGCACGGATCCGGCCGCGAAGAAGCATCGCGGCATCAGCATGCTGATCGTGCCGACCACCGCAGAGGGATTCTCGTACACGCCGGTCCACACGATGGCCGGGCCCGACACCAGCGCAACCTACTACCAGGACGTCCGCGTGCCGCAGAGCTCGCTGGTCGGCGAGGAGCACGGCGGCTGGAAGCTCGTCACCAACCAGCTCAACCACGAGCGCGTCGCGCTCACGTCGGCCGGCGTGATCATGACCGCGCTGCAGGAAGTGCGCGAGTGGGCACAGAACACCAAGCTGGCCGACGGCCGCCGGGTGATCGACCAGGAATGGGTCCAGATCAATCTGGCTCGGGTGCACGCCAAGACCGAGTACCTCAAGCTCATGAACTGGGAGATCGCGTCGGCCACCGACCACGCTCCCGGCCCCGAGGCCGCGTCCGCCAACAAGGTGTACGGCACCGAGTTCGCCACCGAGGCGTACCGACTGCTGATGGAGATCATGGGCCCGTCCGCCACCATCCGGCAGAACTCGCCCGGCGCCGTCCTGCGCGGCCGGCTCGAGCGGTGGCACCGCTCGGCACTGATCCTCACCTTCGGCGGCGGCACCAACGAGGTCCAGCGCGACATCATCGCCATGACCGCCCTCGGCCAGCCCCACGCCAAGCGATAAGCAAGGACCACACCATGGACTTCTCTCTCACCGAGGCCCAGCAGGACCTGGCCGGTCTCACCAAGGGCATCGTCTCCGACATCGTCACCAACGAGCACCTGCGCGAACTCGACTCCGCGGAGGACCGGTTCGACCGCAAGCTGTGGGACGCGCTCGCGTCGTCCGGCGTGCTCGGCGCAGCACTGCCCGAGTCGGTCGGCGGCGACGACTTCGGCATTCTCGAGCAGTGCAGCATCCTCATCGAACTCGGTCGCGGCGTCGCGCCGGTGCCGTACCTGTCGTCGATCGTGATGGGCGCCGGCGCGATCGCCGAATTCGGTTCTGATGCCCAGCGTGCCGAATGGGGTGCACCCGCGGCCGCAGGATCGAAGATCATCGCCGTCGGGCTCGCCGAGGAGCTCAACGACAACCCCGCGGCGCCGGTCACCCGGGCGAAGCAGACGGCGAACGGGTGGACGCTGAGCGGCACCAAGATCGTCGTCGACGCGGCACCGATCGCGGACCTGATCCTCGTGCCGGCCGCCACCGAGAGCGGCACCGTGCTGCTGCTGGTCCAGCCGGGCGACGCGGGTGTCACGATCACGCGCCAGCAGACGACGGACTTCGGCTGCACCGGCATCGTCGAGCTGTCCGACGTCCAGCTGGACGCCGACCGCGTGCTCGGCACCGTCGAGCAGGGCGGCGAGATCGTCGAGTGGATCCTCGACCGCGGCGCAGTGGGCTCGAGTGCCTTCCAGTTCGGCGTCCTCGACCAGGGGCTCAAGATCACTGCCGACTACGCGCGCGAACGCGTCCAGTTCGATCGGCCCATCGGCAGCTTCCAGGCCGTCGCGCAGCGACTCGCCGACGGGTACATCGATGTCAAGGGTGTGCGGTTGACCCTGTGGCAGGCCGCTTTCCGTCTCGCGGAGGGACTGCCGACGGAGGGCGAGATCGAGATCGCGAAGTTCTGGGCCGCGGATGCGGGCCATCGCGTCGCCCACTCCGTCGTGCACATCCACGGCGGCGTCGGTCTCGACGAGGACCATCCGGCGCACCGATACTTCCTGGCCGCGAAGCGCCAGGAGTTCCTGCTCGGCTCCGCGACCGATCAGCTCCGCCGCCTCGGCGCCGTCCTGGCCACGACTCCAGCGTAAGCACCACGGACACAAGCGGTCCGAAACGAACGACTCGGATCGGTCCCACACAGTGAAATCGGGAAACATGACGGGCGTCACAATCGTCATGATGTGGGAATGACAGCGACTCCCACGGTGGCGGACCTGCTCGCGCAGGTCCGCCACATCGATACGCACGGAATCCGATTCGAAGATGCGTACATTCCGTGGACGGACCACGTCCACGGAATGTACGACCGTGCATCCGCTTTGAACCACCTCCTCGATCCGGCGCGACCGCGGCATTTCGGTGTCCTCATGGACAACGTCCCCGAGTTCTCCTCCCTGCTCGGTGCCGCCGCGTTCTCCGGTGCCGTTCTCGCCGGCCTCAACACCACCCGGCGCGGTGAGGCCCTGGCCCGCGACATCGCACTGTCGGACTGCCAGATCGTGTTCACCGAGAACACCCAGGCCCACCTTCTCGACGACATCGACCTCGGCGATGTCCGGGTGATCAACGTGGACTCCCCGGACTGGGCGGAGATCCTGTCCCCCTTCGCGGGCAGCCCCGCAATCCCGCCCACGGCCGCGCCCGACGACCTGTTGATGCTCATCTTCACGTCGGGTACGAGTGGCGATCCGAAAGCCGTGCGGTGCACGCACGCCAAGATCGCCGATCCCGGAGTGATGCTCGCGGACCGGTTCGGCCTGTCCAGCGACGACGTCGTCTACATGTCGATGCCGATGTTCCACTCCAACGCGATGATGGCCGCGTGGGCCGTCGCCCTGCGGGGACGGTCCGGTATCGCGATGCGACGAAAGTTCTCCGCGTCCGGCTTCCTGCCGGATGTGCGCCGCTACGGCGTCACGTACGCCAACTACGTCGGCAAGCCGCTGTCGTTCATCGTGGCGACCCCGGAGCACTCCGACGACGCCGACAACACGCTGAAGATCATGTACGGCAACGAGGGTTCCGCGCCGGTGGTCAGGGAGTTCTCGCGTCGCTTCGGGGCGCGCGTGATCGACGGCTTCGGCAGCACCGAGGGCGGCGTGTCGATCTCGGCGCACCCCGACTCCCCGGCGGGCGCCCTCGGGCTCCTCCCGGACAACGTGGAGATCCGCCACCCGGACACCGGCGCCGTCTGCCCGCCTGCAGAATTCGACGCCTCCGGCCGCCTCGTGAACGCCGAGGAGTCGACGGGCGAGATGGTCAACGTTTCCGGCGCGGGCGCGTTCGCCGGCTACTACAAGAATCCCGAGGCGGACGCCGAGCGCCTGCGCGACGGCATGTATTGGAGCGGCGACCTCGCCTACCGCGACGCCGACGGCTTCGTCTACTTCGCCGGACGCAGCTCCGGTTGGCTCCGGGTGGACGGCGAGAACCTGGGCGCCGCGCCGATCGAACGGATCCTGGTGCGCTATCCCGGCTTCGCGCAGGTGTCGGTGTACGCGGTACCGGATCGGGAGGTCGGCGACCGCGTGATGGCCGCCGTCATCCCCACCGCGGATGCGGCAGACTTCGATCCGGTCGCCTTCGCCGAGTTCCTGGACGGGCAGCCCGATCTGGGGCCCAAGCAGCGCCCGACCCTGCTGCGGGTGTGCAGCGAGTTCCCGCGCACCGCAACGTTCAAGGTCGTCACCCGCACGCTCAGCGCGGAGCGCTGGCACTGCCCCGAGCCCGTGTGGATCCGTGAGCGCGGCCAGGACGAATTCGCACTCCTCACACCGGAGCTCGCGCTCACGTTGGAGCGTCAGACCGCAGACGCCTAGCTCCGACGAAGAACTGGAGCCCGGAACGACTTTCGTCGTTCCGGGCTCCAGTTCTTCTGTGACCGCGAAGGCTACTTCAGACTGTCGAGCCTGGCCACCGTCGACTCGAAGCCCTCGACGAGTTCGGCCATGATCTCGGCGACGGGGCGGATCTCGTTCATCCGGCCCACGATCTGTCCGACCGGCATGGCCACGACCTCGGGGTCGTCACCCGCCGAGATGCGCTGGTGTGCCTCGCTGACGAGGATGTTCTGCAGCGGCATCGGCAGCGGATCGGGGGCGTCGGGCTTGGCCCACGCCTCGGTCCACTTGGTCTTGAGCAGCCGGGCCGGCTTGCCGGAGTAGATCCGCGAGCGGACCGTGTCGGCCGACGTGGCACCGAGCAGGGCACGCTGGATCGACGACGGACCGTCGGCGGCACTGCCGAGCTTGTACTCCGACGTGGTGAGCCAGTACGACCCCATCCACACACCGGACGCACCGAGCGCGAGCGCGGCGGCGATCTGACGGCCGCTGCCGATGCCGCCCGCCGCCAGGACGGCGGCGGAGTCGCCGACGGCGTCGACGATCTCGGGGACGAGCACCATCGAGGCGATCTCACCGGTGTGGCCGCCGGCCTCGTAGCCCTGCGCGATGACGATGTCGACACCGTTCTCGACGTGGCTGCGCGCGTGCCCGACGGCCCCGGCGAGGGCCGCGACCGGCACGCCCTTCTCGTGAGCGAGGTCGATGACGTCCTTCGGCGGCGAGCCGAGAGCGTTGGCGATCAACGCGATCCGGTGATTGAGTGCCACATCGACATGCGAGCGTGCCACCGAGTGCAGCCAGCCGAGCGTTCCCGTCGCGCGCTCGACATCGTCCGACAGCGGCGGGACCCCGAGCTCCTCGAGAGTCCGGTTGACGAATGCGCGGTGCTCGGCCGGGATCAGCTTGTCCAGGTCGACCGCCGCGCCCTCGGTGGGGACCTTGGCCGGCATTACGATGTCGACGCCGTACGGCTTTCCGTCGGTGTTCTCGTCCATCCAGGTGAGGGTGGCCTCGAGCTCTTCCGGATCGTTGAACCGGACGCAACCGAGGACACCGAGTCCACCGGCCCGCGAGATTGCTGCTGCCACATGCTCGGACGGCGTGAAACCGAAGATCGGGTACTGGATGCCGAACTTCTCGGCGAGATCGGTGTGCATCAAGCGTCCTTGCCGTTGGTGTAGTGATCGTCGGCGTCGCGCGACTGGGTCTCCGCGGTGGCCCACTTGTAGTCCGGCTTGCCGGCCGGCGAGCGCTTGATCTCGTCGACGAGCCACAGGCTGCGCGGCACCTTGTAGCCGGCGATCTCCTTGCGGGCTGCCTCGACGATATCGTTCAGGCTCGGGTTGGTTCCGGGGCGCGGTGCGACGACGGCCGCGACACGGTTGCCCCAGCGCTCGTCGGGCACACCGACGACCAGGACGTCGAAGACGTCGGGATGCGTCTTGACGGCGCCCTCGACCTCCTCAGGGTAGATCTTCTCGCCGCCACTGTTGATCGAGACCGATCCGCGGCCGAGCATCGTGACGGTGCCGTCCTCCTCGACCGTGGCGTAGTCGCCCGGAATCGAGTAGCGAATTCCGTTGAGGACCTTGAACGTCGCCTTGGTCTTCTCCTCGTCCTTGTAGTAGCCGAGGGGAATGTGGCCGCTGCGGGCGAGCATGCCGACCTGGCCGGAACCGGGCACGACCGGGATGCCGTCGTCGTCGATGACGACGGTGGCCGCGTCGATCTTCACGCGCGGGCCACCGGTGTGCTCGAAGCCCTTGGTGATGGTCGCAAGGCCGCCGAATCCGGTCTCCGAGGAGCCGATCGAGTCGGTGAGCAGACGGTTCGGGAGCAGGTCGAGGAACTGCTCCTTGAGCGCGGGCGAGAACAGGGCCGCGCTGCTGGCGATCACGTACAGCGACGAAAGGTCGTACGGCTCACCGGTCTCCGGGTTGCCGGCAATGAGCGCGTCGATCATGGGACGCGCCATCGCGTCGCCCGTGATGAAGATGAGGTTGATCTTGTGACGGTCGATGACCTGCCACACCTCGTGGCCGTCGAACTCCGGGTGCATGACGAGCGTGCCGCCACCGAACAGGCTGTGGAACACCGCCGACTGCGAACCGCCGTGGATCATCGGGGGAATCGGGAAGCGGACCATCGCGGGGTGCGCGGCACCGAGCTTCGCCAGCTCCCACTCGTCCTGCAGGTACTCACCGGTGACGAAGTTGACACCGCCGCCGAGCACCCGCCACCAGTCCTCGTGCCGCCACATGACGCCCTTGGGCATGCCGGTGGTGCCGCCGGTGTAGAGGATGAAGATGTCGTCGGGGCTGCGCTCACCGAAGTTGCGCTCGGGCGAACCCTGGGACAGCGCCTTCTCGAATTCGACGCCGCCGTACGACGAGTAGTCGAGATCCGTGCCGTCCTCGACGACGATTGCCGTCTTGACGAGAGGGGTCTCGGGCAGGACGCCCGCGACCTTGTCGCTGTAGCGGCGCTCGTGGATGAGCGCGACCATGTCCGAGTTCTCGAAGATATACTGCAACTCGTTCTCGACGTACCGGTAGTTGACGTTGACCATGATGGCGCGGGCCTTGAAGATGGCAACCATCGACACGATGGCCTCGATGGTGTTCCGGCTGTAGATGCCTACCTTGTCGCCGGGCGCGACGCCCTGATCCCGCAGGTAGTTGGCCAGACGGTTGGCCTTCTCCTCCAGTTGCGCGAACGTCAGCTCACGGTCGGCGTCCACGAGGGCGAGGCGGTCCGGGTTGAGGTCGATCGAGTGTTCTACGAGATCTGCGATATTAATGGCCACGTCAACAAAGTAGAACGTGTTACTGTCGGTGACAAGACCCAATTTGAGACTCAACTCACACACATAGCGGGAGCCCTCAGTGTCCACCGAAACTACGGAAAACACAGACGTTTCGGCGAAATCGCCCCACTGCCTCATCGAGAAGCGTGGCCACGTCATGATCGTGACGATGAACCGCCCCGAGGCCCGGAACGCGCTCTCGGGCGAGATGATGGCGATCATGACCGACGCCTGGGACCGGATCGACTCCGATCCCGACATTCGCGTCGCGATCCTCACCGGCGCCGGTGGCACGTTCTGCGCCGGAATGGACCTCAAGGAGATGAACCGCAACGCCCCGGGCGACAAGTTCGGCGCCGGGATGGACGTGACGCGGTTGCCGGCACTGCTGAAGGGCCGCCGCCTCACCAAGCCGCTCATCGCCGCGGTCGAGGGCCCGGCCATCGCCGGCGGCACCGAGATCCTGCAGGGCACCGACATCCGCGTCGCCGGCGAGAGCGCGCGGTTCGGCGTCTCCGAGGCGCGACTCGGACTGTTCCCGCTCGGCGGATCCGCGGTCCGACTGGTGCGCCAGATCCCGTACACCGTCGCCGCGGAGATCCTGCTGACCGGCCGGACGATTCCCGCCCCCGAGGCCAAGGAACTCGGCCTCATCGGCCATGTCGTCCCCGACGGCACGGCCCTCGACAAGGCACTCGAGATCGCCGAGCAGATCGCCGCCAACGGCCCCATCGCGGTGCAGGCGATCCTGAAGACCATCCGGGTCACCGAGGGCATGCACGAGGAGGAGGCGTTCGCGCTCGAGGCCCAGATCGGCATGGCGGTCTTCAAGAGCGACGATGCCAAGGAGGGCCCGCGCTCCTTCGCAGAGAAGCGCTCCCCCAACTTCACCGGCAAGTAAGCGGTCACCGCTCGAGCGGAGGGTCCCTTCACACACGCTGTCAGCGCGTGAAGGGACCCTTCCGCTTCCGCGGGGCGCTCAGGGCGGGGCGCCCCGGGACACCCGCACCGTGCGTATTCTCGACGAGCATTGACCGACGATCGACAGGTGAGACCGTAGATGGGCACAACAGCTGGTGACGCACCTCAGCCTCAGTGGCAGCGCCTCGAGCCGCTGGAGCTCACGCCGATCCTGTCAGCGGCGCTCGATGCCTTCTACGAGAAGGGCTTCCACGGCGCATCCGTGCGCGAGATCGCCCGCCGGGTCGGGGTCACGGTGCCGGCGCTGTACTACCACTACGAGAGCAAGGAAGGCCTGCTCGTCGCCCTTACCGAGCTGTCCACCAGGGACGTGCTGACACGCGCACACGCCGCGGACGACGCCGGCGAGGACGACCCCGCCCGACGGCTCGAGAACGTGGTGTCCGCAATCGTGCTGCGGATGACCGATCGGGCGCGACTGGCGGCCGTCGAGGGCGAGGCGCGCTACCTGAGCCCCGAGGCCTACGAGCGCTACCGGACCGTCCGCAAGGGCATCGAGAACCTTGTACTGGGAATCGTCCGGGACGGAAACCGCGCGGACGCTTTCGACGTCGAGGACCCGGCCGAGACGACCCGGGCCATCCTTGGCATGTGCCAGGCGATTCCCCGCTGGTACCACACCGAGGGCAAACTGGGACCCCAGGCCGTGGCCGCCAAGTACGCGGCGATCGCGTCGAAGATGGTCGGGGCCGAACAGCACTGACCCACACGTTGACCTCCCTCGGCCCCCGTGGTACTAACACTTAGCGATCGATAAGTAAGATTGTTGGGAAAGGGACCCGCCACTCGTCATTCACCTCGAAGCGGCAGGCGAGCGGTACGGTCTGCAGACCATCCGCGAAGGCGCGGGAACGGCCAACGCGCCATCATCGAACGACCCTGAAGCACAAGAACATCCGGAAGGAACCCACATGATCGTCAACGACAGCGTCGCCCTCGTCACCGGCGGCGCCTCGGGCCTCGGCCTCGCCACCGCCAAGGCCCTGCTCGCCGACGGCGCCAGCGTCGTCATCCTCG